>MFBV01000032.1:53594-71465 GCA_001776505.1 Candidatus Curtissbacteria bacterium RIFCSPLOWO2_02_FULL_40_11
ATACTTCCTTTGCGTCAACCTGCCAATCCCAACCAGCGTCAATTGCATACTTATTATGGTATATATTTACGAATTTAAGGGCAGATATTGCAAGAGCAAAAACATAAACAGAAATTATTAGTTTCTTAAAGGTTTTATTATCTGATTTAGAGACTAAAACTCCTAATCCTAACGCAGATATAAAAATTGTAGAAGGTAAAGAAAAAAATCCTCTAAGAGAGTGAGGGCTTAAAGTAGAAATTGCTGGCGGAATTGAAGCCATTAAAAAAAGAATTAATATAAAAATATACTCTTTTGATCTTTTGATAAACATTACTATCAATCCAATCACAAAAAATGGGAGCTCAGTCAAATAGAGTAAGCTCATTCTATGTTCAGTAAGATGAGCGATGGTGGGATCTCCAGTTCCAAAAAGATAAAATGGCGAAACATTTTTCCAGAAATTTGATATGAACTGCAACACAATCGGTCTCTCGAGCGGTTGGTAAAAAATTGAAACTTGTTTCGCTCTCACCAATCCTTCTGCCGATAAAGCAAAAAATAAGAAGGGGAGTGATAGTAAAAAGCCAATTAACAGTGCTGTTGCCCAAGTCAGTATATGGAATTTTCGGCAGTAGAGCGTCAGCAGAGTAGCTAAAGTAATTGGCGTCACAATCCTTGCAGCGTTATAGCTATAAAAAGTTAAAACAAAGCTTACTATCGAGAAAACAATTAAGTTTTTTGATTTTTGATTTGCAGCCTTAAAAAATAAAAATAATGCTAGTACAAAAAAGAATAATCCGCTACTCGCTTCAAACCCAGGCCTGGTAAATTGAAAGTGCCATGGAGAAACTGCTAAAAGAAAAGTACCAATAATGGCGACCTCATCTTTATATTTTACATATCGCTTATCTGTCAAAAGTTCTCTAACAAAAAAAAATAACAAAGGAATCGTTAAAACCCCGAATATAACTGATGGTAGCCGAACGGATAAATCGCTTGGTCCTAAAATTAACTGCGCTAGTACAACTGAATATATATATATTGGTAATTTGTATTCCCCAAAAGCTTCAAAAAATAAAGGCATAAAGCGTCCATGCTCATCTCTTCCAGTTTCGACGATGGAATACGCGTTGTATCCAATTGACGTTTCATCAATATACAAGCCTGCAGGACTATCTGTCATTTTGTAAAATCTAATTGTGAACCCAACTAGAGTGATGATCATTAAAATTATCAAACGCTTTTTTATAGGCATAAGTGGAAATTGTTAATTTTTGACTTTAAGGACTTGGTATTTTTGATTCAGATATACTTCTGTTAGCAATGACGGGAAAGAAGGAGCGTAAGAATTATTGGGAAAAACAACATATGAAATTGAAACTGCAAGATTATTAATATTTGAGAAATCTCCCGAAAGTAACTTAGTATTTTCAATTTCTCTCTTCGAATAATCAATGCCATGAACCCAGAGATGCCCCGGGTAACCAATATAACTTATCCTGCCAGTGAGACCCGGAATAGGGTGATTCGGTCTCGGGTCAATAATAAATACGTCGTCAATTGATGTATTAGTATTTGCCCAATCTGCAAGAGCAATATCGTCTTGATCATAAATCACAAATTTATTTTTAAATTGGAGAGTAATCGAAAGAATTCCGCTTAAGGAAGAAAATAAAATTAGCAATGAAATAATTATTTTAAATAAGAAATTTTTATTGAAAAAATTAGAAAGATAAATTGCAGTAAGGACAGAGAAAAACAAAAATGACCAAGTTAAAAGTTTTATATTGTCCCATTCCCAAGGTTGGAAAATAATAATATTAGAAATCAAGAAAGCAATATAAGCCGGAATAAAATAAATCCTTTTCTCCTTTGCGATTGTTAAAAATCCCAATATAGAAAGTGGAATAATCAAGAATGAATTTTTAAACCAAAAAACTATTAAATTTTCGCCCCCATTTTGCCAACCAGACTCAAACCTAAGAAAGCTCATTGGGTTTAAATTCAGCAAAAATAGAATAATAAAAGGTAAAGCAGCGAATAGTGCAACAAGTGCAGAGAATATCAAATCCCTAATTATCTTATAAGATCTTGTTTTAATTATTTGCCATGTTCCGATAGTTAAAAAAAAGATTACGAAGTAAATAAAAGTATGGGTGTGCCAAAATGGCAATATTCCGAGCAATAAACCGCTAAGCAAAATAAATCTTAATTTAAAAGATTCCATATACTCAGCTGAAAACAGAAAAATCATTAACCCAATTACGAGTCCCGGCAATAAACTTCTTTCCGGAAGAATTAATCCAGTAACAATATTATGAAGATGTAAATTAAAATCTGGATTATTCGTGTAATCTTTTGTTAAGTTTCCCAGTACATTAAAATTACCGTTTACTGCTAAATCAGATATGTAAAAAAAAGCTCCTATGCCCCAACCAAGAAGTAAAAGTATTAGCGCAGTTGCATAGCTTCTATCATCGGAAAACTTGCGTACAATTTGGTAAATAAGACTCAACACTGCGATTAAAAAAATTACCTGAGGAAAAACAAATGATAAATTGAAGCTGGTTTGGAATTTTCTGAGTGTTGCAGAAAGTAAGTCGTTAGCAAAGGGATACACTAAGGTTTTCCCGGCAAAAAGGGGGGTGGTTGGCGGAAACTCCCCTGTTGCTAGCCTGGAAGTATAAGCAGCGTGAAGCGCAGAGTCGCCATATAATCCACCTCCTCCTGACTCAATACCAAAAGCACTTGATTTCAAAGTCTGGCTAAACATTAAATATGAAATACTTATGAATACAACTAGAGAGCTAACAATAAATATTCTTGAAATACCAAAGAAATTAATTTTTGTTGGAAATTTGATATGAGATAATACTGAGAGGATTCCGCAAATCAGTAAAGAAAGTATTATTGCAAGTAAATCTAACCCTAGCAAGAAAGACAAGTAAAGACTCATAGATGTAAAAACTATCAGTCCGAGTGATGGAGCGACTAATAATTTTAAGTAAAACGGGATTTTTTTGGGGAAAATACCAATAAACCCAATTCCTAAAACTGAAATCATTATTAACAGAATCATTGTTCTAAAATTAAACTCATATGGAGGCGACTAAAAACTTCGTATTAAAATATATAATCCCATGATTCTATCCTTAATATTTTTTCTTGCATCTTTACTGACCGGTTTTGCTGTTCATGATCTGTTACAACTAAATCTAAAATCACTTTTTCGCTACCCATTTTCACTAGTTATAGGTACATTATTAATCACGCTGATTACTTTTTTAGCGTCCTTATTTCTTGGGTTAAATTCTTTTGTAGTTATCCTTATTATATTCTTATTCCTTACCGCTTCCACTTTTGTTATGTTTCAACGATTAGATGCATTTTCAATTTCTGAAAAAATAATTTCCAAATCTAACACCATTCCAATCATCGGTTTGGCGTTTCTATTTGCGGTTGTATTTCTACTGTTTTCCAAATCTATTTTCCAAAACACATCAGGAATAATAGCTGGAAACCGCTTAGTTTGGACAGATTGGCCAGTTCATTTAGCAATAACTAACTCTTTTGTAAAAGGCGATAATTTCCCGCCGCAAAATCCGCAATTTGCCGGAGAAAATTTAGCATATCCGTTTTTTTCGGATTTTCTATCAAGTATCCTTATAGTCTTAGGATCAAGTTTAAGTCTTTCTTATATATTGCCGGGAATTATTTTAACAACTTCATCAATCTTACTTTTGTATTATTTAGGAACTGTACTTGTTAAGAGTAAGAATATTGCGATTCTAGGTGTGTTAATTGCCCTGTTTTGGGGAGGAATCGGATTCGTATACTTTTTCCAAGAACTGCAAACATCTGGCAATTTATTATCAACTCTCATATATCCCGCTAAAGAATATACTTTTTATGAAGGAAAGAATTTATGGTTTTTCTCTTTTTTATACTCAGAAATATTGCCTCAAAGATCATTTTTGTTTGGTTTACCCATATTTCTAATTAGTCTCATATTAATGATCCAGGGACTAGAAAAAAGCAAAAAAAATTATCTGCTTGTTTCCGGACTGTTGGTAAGTATTTTGCCTTTTTTCCATACTCACTCGTATTTAAGTATTATTTTATTTTGTGCTGCTTATCTTCCTCTCTATTTTATTAATTATCTAAAAAGCGCTGGTTCTGCAGCTTCTTTGAAGAAATTAGAAGAAGTATTGCTCTATCTTTTAATTCCAATCGCTGGTCTGGGGCTAATTCAACTGCCACTTTTCTCATCACTGAATCTTGGGCAAACCGTTGGCATAAACTGGGGTTGGATGAAAAGAGACGAAAACTTCTTAACTTTTTGGTTCAAAAATACGGGTTTTTTCTGGCCATTGTTACTTTTCGCTATATTCAAAGTTAAAGTCCACAAAACAATTAAAAACATTGCATTAGCATCGATAATACTATTTGTACTGCCGAATTTTATAAGGTTTGCTCCATGGCCATACGACAATCTAAAAATTTTTACATACTGGTATTTAATAGGAGCATTTTTTGTAGCCAGCTCGATTTATATGATTTTCAAAAGAGGTTTACTGGGAAAAATTATTGCAACTTTACTGTTTATATCCCTTATTACTGCCGGTTTATTAGAGGTTTCCCGTATAGTAGCAAGTAATCACCCCAATATCCAACTATGGACGCAAGAAGACATAGAACTTGCAAACATGATTGACAATAATACAGAGCCGCAGTCGGTTATCTTAACAGCAGCAGTTCATAATCACCCCGCTACTACTTTAGCAGGAAGAAAAGTAGTATTAGGTTTTTCTGGGAATGCATGGTCATGGGGTTATTCTGATTGGCAAGTGCGAGAAATAGATGTGAGGAATATTCTACAAGCCAACCCGAACACTATAGAAGCATTATTGAACAAATATAAAATTGACTATGTGTTAATTAGTTCTTGGGAAAGAAATTTTGAATCGCAATTAAACCAAGAGTATTTTCAAAAGAATTATGAATTGGTTATTGGTAGCAACGATTTTAAGCTGTATAAAATTCAGTGAAAGTATTAATAATTTACGGGCCAACAGTAAGTGGTAAAACAGATTTAGCCCTTCAACTCGCACGCAAGTTTCAGGGTGAGCTGATATCAGCTGATTCCCGCCAGGTTTACAAACGTTTAGATATTGGCACGGGTAAGGTAGGCTTTGACTCAAAAGTCGAAAAGCATCGAAATTATTGGACAGTTGATGGGGTTAAAATATACGGATTTGATTTAGCAAATCCGGGTAGGCAATTTACAGCCGCTGATTTTATTAAGTTTGCATCTACTTCACTGATTCGAATCGATGCAGTAAATAAACTGCCGATTATAGTTGGTGGGACAGGGTTTTATATTAAGGCTTTGATTGATGGCATCGATACTTTAGGTATCCCACAAGACGAAAAACTTCGCAAAAAATTAGAAAAATTATCAACTCTCGATTTATATCAAAAACTCTTAAAACTTGAACAAAGTCGTGCAAAAAAGATGAATCGATCCGACAGTCAAAATCCCCGTCGTTTAATCCGCGCAATAGAAGTCGCTTCCTCCAAGTTAACCATCCCACCATCCCACTATCCCACTATCCCACCATCTAACCGTCTACTTATCAGCCTAACAGCCCCCAATGATTTTTTATATAAAAGAGCAGACAGGTGGTTAGACATCAGACTTAAAAAGGGTATGATAGAGGAAGTTAAAAATCTCAGGAGTCGCGTTAGCGACAGTTGGTTAATAAATTTAGGTTTGGAATATAGATGGTTAACAAAATATCTTAAAGGAGAATTAACGAAATCTAATGCCATCGATAGGCTGAAAGGCGATATTCACAGTTTAATACGCCGGCAAAAAACTTATTTCAATCAACTGGAGAAAATAAACCTATTCGACATTTCTAACGAGGGATGGCGCAAACAATTAGAAAAAAAAGTCCACACTTGGTACAATCAATAAAATGGCAGAAGCGAAAGCTCCTCTAAAGATAGAAATTTCGCACAGGACAGTAATTTTTACATCTGTTTTTATACTAGGAGCGTGGTTTTTATTTATTATTAAGGAAATAATAATAGTCGTATTTTTGTCTATTATTTTACTTTCTGCACTTTTAAAACCAGTTGATTGGTTGACAAAGCGAAAGATTCCCAGATTCCTATCTGTAACAATAATTTACATATTTACATTGACATTATTTTTTACAGGAGTTGGTTTTCTTATTCCGCCTGTTGTTAAACAATCAAATGAATTTATATCAAAATTACCGCAAATAATTGCAACTATAAACGACTTTTTAATTTTTAACGAAATTCCAGTGGAAGATCTATCAAAAATCATTGCCAGACAGATTGAGCAAATTGCCGGTGATATTGTGAAAGTTAGTACAACTGTTTTTTCAAGGGTACTCTTAGTTCTTACAGTTTTTGTATTGGCATTCTATTTACTACTGGATTGGGATAAATTCGTAAGAATAATAGCTTCCCCATTTACCGGCAAGCAGGAGAAGAAAATAATTAACACAATAAGCGAAATTGAACACGGGCTTGGAAATTGGTTAAGAGGTCAGGTTGTACTGTCTATTATAGTGGGAATCTCAGTATATATTGGTTTAATATTGCTTGGGATTCCATTTGCTCTACCACTAGCAGTAATTGCAGGCTTTATGGAGATTATCCCGGTAATTGGTCCTACTGTTTCTGCTATTCCGGCAATACTCGTTGGGTTAACTATCAGCCCGCTACTTGGTTTAGCAGTTACCGCGCTTTATATAGTTATTCAACAAATCGAAAGTAACGTATTTGCCCCGCTTATTATGTCCAAAGCTGTTGGACTTTACCCGCCGGTAATAATAATTTCGTTGTTAATCGGCTTAACTGTTGCTGGAGTTACTGGGGCAATTTTGGCTGTCCCCTTCGTTGTTACCGGAAAAATCATAATAAAAGAACTTTTATCAGAAGATCAAAAGGAAGAACATTTCGAGGATTTATAAAAGACTTTTAGGAAGAGAGTAAGCCAGATTCTGTTCAGTCTCCGAAGCGCTCCGTCGCCAAAGCTTTGAAGCGTCGGTGACTTTACGCGAAGGAGGCTTAGCGATCATCTATCTCAAAGTGACGTATATTTCACTTTGCCTCGCCTGTTAGGCGAAATGCCTCTACTTTGGACCTACCGAAAGCTTGGTTATCAGCCCAATTCTGAGTTGCAGCAGGGAGGATTGCCTTTAGTCCACCGAAGTTCTGCTATGCAGAACGAAGGAGACCGTTTCACTTCGATCCGTATCTTTTGATTTAGGATCTAATCGTCACTGTGGCTCTCGGATTCTGTTAATTCAATATCCGTCCCCTTTCTCTTTCGATACTTGGGACACTAGCGTTTACACGTCGGAATTTTTAAATTCCGCACCCTGCGATCTGCTGTCTGGACTTTCCTCCCCTCGTCGCTTCGCTCCTCGGGATAAACCCAAAAGGCTTGCCCTGAGCGAACGAAGTGAGTCGAAGGGCGATCGCCCTTCTTCCTAAAAGCGCATAGTATTTTACCAAAAATTAGCCATATTTTCAAAAACCATTGACTTAACTAGCTAAAAGTGCCAATAATTGATTATGGCTAAAAAGAGGCTTTTTACGTCCAAGAGCAACCCTCTGTCCCAGATTATGATCGCAGGGGCAGTTTTAGTTATTCTGGTTGCAGTTATTCAGGCTGTAACACAAGTAGATATAACAAATATCGCCCCAACCCAGCTCTTTTTAGTAGCAGGTGTACTGGGCATACTTGGAGTCTACCTCAAGGACGAAAAATAATACGGGAGATATTGACATCACTAAGCTCGTGCTAATATAGTTAGCCAAAGCTATTCTTCTTGATGTCACTGCGAAAAAACAAAATCCCAATTGTGGTAATGATTGGCAGAGGTTCAAAGCTTCCAATAATAATAAAAGCCGCTAAATCTCCAAAAAGTAAATTTAACATCCAATTAGTAGTTAGCCACAAAAAAAAGTCTCCGGGTGTAGATATTGCTTTAAAAAATAATATCCCAGCAGCCTATTTAAATCTCTTCGATTGGTGCAGAAGAACAAAGAAGTCTCGAGCGCAGTATATGAAATATCTTGGATGGTTTATTTCGCAAAAAGTTTACAATCCTAAACTGGTGGTTTTTGCAGGTTGGGATTTGGTAATGGATAAAAACTTCTTCGATTTTTTTAAAGCAAAAACAGGTGATGGCTATAGTGCAATAAATTTACACCCAGCATTAATGAAAATAAAAACAGAAAAAACAATCGAATTACCTGACAAATCAAAAATTGAGGTAATAAAAGGAGAACAGGAAGATGTTTTAAAAGAGGTATTAAAGAGAAAACATACGTATTTTGGACCAAGTGTGCATTTCATGGTGCCAACGAAATTCGATACAGGTAAAGTAGTTGCGCGAGAATTTATTAAAGTCGGCAAAAGTAAAACAATCAAACAATTGCAAAAAAAATTGATACCGGTAGAGGATCGATTACTACTTAAATCAATATATAAAGTTATTTCCAAATATCTATGAATAAAACAGTCATAGTCATAGATGGCGGCGGACGAGGGGCTATCTTGGTAGAAACATACCTTAAAAGCAAAAAAGTAAAAAAAGTTATTGCAATTCCAGGCAACGATCTAATGGCTCTTAATAAGAATATAAAAGTCTTTACTAAATTAAAAACTACAGACAAAAAAGAAATTATTAAAATAGCCCAAGCAGAAAATGTGGATCTTGTAGATATCGCCCAAGACGATGCTATTGCGGCGGGGCTTACAGATGAACTAATAAAAAAAGGAATTAATAGTTTTGGGCCTACCAAAGCCGCGGGCCAAATTGAATGGGATAAAGCATGGGCCAGACGATTTATGAAACGATTAAAAATCCCAATTCCTAAGTACAAAGTTTGCAAATCTCAAAACGAGGGAATCGAATTTATCAGAAAGCAAAAAGACACAGAATGGTTTATTAAAGCGTCGGGACTGGCTGCCGGCAAAGGGGCTCTGTATGCCGAAGATAATAATGAAGCAATTACGAAAATCAAACGAATGAAAGATTTTGGTGAAGCAGGGAAAACTTATTTAATCGAAGAGTATTTAAATGGTGAAGAATTTTCATCTTTTGCTATTGTCAGCGGTAGAAAATTCGGAATTATCGGTCATGCCCAAGACCATAAAACGGTTTTTGATGGAAACAAAGGACCCAATACAGGAGGCATGGGATGTTCATCGCCGCCATTTGCTGTAAACAAAAAAGTTGAGAAACAAATTAATTCAATCTTTAAAAAAACTATAGATGGTTTAATTAAAATAGGTAGGCCATACAACGGAATTTTATATCTCGGGGGAATGATTCTAGGTAACAGTAAGGTTTCAGTTATCGAATTTAACTCTCGATGGGGTGATCCGGAAGCTCAGGTTTTAATTCCTGCTATTAAAAACGACTTTTATAATTTAATATCGAGTGCTTCAAGCGGCAAATTACAAAAAATTAAAAAAGACAATAAATATCGAGTGGTGGTGACAATCGCCTCAAAAGGCTATCCCGATGACTATAGCAAAGTTGTCGGCAAAGAAATAAAAGGGCTAGCGCATATGCTTCGTCATCCTGAGCGCAGCGAAGGATCTCCCAAAATCTTCGGCGCGGGGGTGATTGTCAAAAGTAAAAAGTTTATTGCGAGTGGCGGCCGTCTCTTTTATGTACTAGGAGAGGGTAAAAATGTTGCACTAGCCAGGGAAAAAGCCTATAATGCGCTATCTTCAATCTCTATTGGTGGTAACAACTTGCATTACAGAAAAGATATTGGCTATAGAGATTTAGAAAGACTAAAAAGGAGGTGAACTTATGTCTGGTGTAGAACAAGGCAAACCTAGCCCAAAGTTCGAGGGCCATGACGTGTCAATAAAGCCCCAACATGTAACACCTAATGTTCCAGAAACAGCGCATATGGTGGCAGTCGATTATTATCATGGCTCAGATGGAAAATTAAGACCTGAGCTTGTCGAAAAAATGGAACATATTAGCAAAGGGCGAAATTAATAATAGTTGAGATGATCCACACGATAAGAGTTATCTCTAAAAACGAAACAGATCCTAAGGGTCAAAATCTTCTTGCCGAAATAAAATCTACCTTAAATATTAATTCGATCAAAAAAATCCGCACAGCAAAAGTTTACCGTTTAGAGGGAATTTCTAAAAAAGATTTAAAAAAAATAATTGACTCAGCATTAGTTGAGAAAATTGATCAAAAATATTCAGTTGATGAGCCGATTTTCAACAGTTCCAGTAAAAATATCGAAGTTGCCTACAAATCGGGGGTAATGAATCCGGAGGTAGCGTCTATCTTAAAAACCACTGTCGATCTCAATATAAAACTTGCTGCTGCTGACTCCTCATTCGAATACGCATTTTTCGGCACATTATCTAAGGATCAACTGCAAAAAATTATTAACCGCCTTTTGGTCAACGAGACGGTTGAGCATATTGTTAGTAAAAAACCAAAAACCTTATTAATTTCCGGGAAAACTCCCAAGGTTCAGATCGTTCCAATCAGAAATCTTACTGACAGCCAGCTTTTAGATTTATCAACCAATCGCCTCTTTCTAAATCTGGAAGAAATGAAGGTGATTCAAAACTATTTCAAAAAAGAAAATAGAGACCCCTCAGATTGCGAAATAGAAGTGCTTGCCCAAACCTGGAGTGAACATTGCACCCATAAAACCTTCAAAGCCAATTTAACTATCGACGGCAAAAAGAAAAAACCACTATTTGAAAGGATAAAATCCACAGCTGGTAATAATAACAAAATTATTGTATCGGCATTCCATGACAATTCTGGGGTAATAGATTTTTACGATGGTTGGGCAATCAACGGTAAAGGCGAAACTCACAACAGCCCTTCTGCAATCGAACCATATGGGGGAGCCATGACTGGTTCCGGAGGGGTTTTTAGAGACATAGCTGCAACAGGCAAAGGCGCTAAAGTCATTTGCTCAACTGATATTTTCTGCTTCGCTCCGCCCGATTTGCCGAATAATAAAATCCCTCCAGGGTGTTTGCCACCTTTGTATTTGTTAAAAAAAGTAGTTGCCGGAGTTCGTGATTACGGCAATCGCGTCGGTATTCCCACCAATAATGGCTCTGTTCATTTTCATGAAGACTTCAGGGCAAAACCAACTGTTGCTGTTGGCTCTTATGGCCTAATTCCTAAAAAACACGCTAAGAAAAAAGCACCTAATGTTAACGATTTAATTATCACTATTGGCGGAGCAACAGGTAGAGACGGAATTCACGGAGCAACCTTTGCGTCCGGAGAGATGACTCATCAAACTGGTGAGGTTTTGGGGTCATCCGTCCAAATTGGTAATGCTATTGAAGAAAAAAGAATTCTTGACGTTGTGATTACTCTGAGAAATGAAAATTTAATTCGCGCAGTCACCGATTGCGGTGCTGGCGGTTATTCTTCTGCAATTGGTGAAATGGGTGAAACAGTTGGTGCAAAAGTGCAACTAGATAACGTACCGCTTAAATATACAGGTCTTGCCCCGTGGGAAATATTTCTTTCCGAATCGCAGGAACGCTTAATTTTAGCTATAGACTCTAAAAATATTAAGAAAGTCCAAAAAATATGTAAACTATACAATGTCCAAATATCAATTCTCGGAAAATTCGACGGTTCTAAAAAATTATCAGTTAGGTATAAAAACCAAATTGTTTGCGACATGCCAATGAAATTTATTCACGATGGTTTACCTCAAAGAAACATGATCGGCAAGTCTAGAAAAAACAAACTTTCTGAAAAACTTCCCAAACAGCCAAAAAATCTTTTATCAATCTGGCAAAAAATTCTTACACACCCGAATGTTGCTTCCAAAGAACCGATTGTTCGAATGTACGACCATAATGTACAGGGGACTTCAGCACTTCACCCATTTGGTGGCGAAAATTTAGATGCACCAAATGATGCCGTTGTACTTCGCCCAATACTAAACAAAAAATATGGATTCATAACAGCTCACGGTTTAAACCCGATTCTTAATAGAATCGACCCTTACTGGGGTAGCATTTGGGCTATAGTGGAAGCAGTTTCCAACTATGTTGCAGTTGGCGGCGATCTAAAAAATGCGTCCCTAATCGATAATTTTATCTGGCCGTTTCCGGACAGTGAATCGCTAGCCAGTCTAGACAAATCAGTCGATGCCTGCGTCGACGTGGCCAAAGTTCTTAAGATGACTTTTGTTTCCGGCAAAGATTCCCTCTCTTCAACATATAGATATCCTGAAGGTCCTGGGCTCATCGAGTCTGAGACTCTCAGAGTCGAACGACGAAGTCCAAGGACTGACGGTAAAGTTCTAAAAATCCCGCCGGTGCTTTTGATATCAGTCTTTGGCAAAATCCCCAATATAGAAAAAACTGCGAGCAGCGATTTTAAAAAAGTTGGATCAGCTATTGTTTCAGTCGGCAAAAGTGATTTTAAGAATCTTGGAGGTTCAACGTACTTTGATGTAATGAATTCGACGAGTAACAAAGTACCGCAAATCGATTTAAAAGTTTTGCCTAAAACTTTAAAATCGATCACTAAAGGTATCCAAAGCGAACAGATTTTATCAGCCCATGATATTTCCGAAGGAGGAATGGCTACAACTCTTTTTGAAATGTGCTTAGGTGGGCAAGTCGGCGCGCAAATTGATCTTAGTAAGCTGACACGTCAAGGAGTCTCCTTGACAGGTAGGCCTGATTTTATTCTATTTTCCGAAACGGCAGGAACTTTTTTAGTGGAAGTAGAAAGCGAAAAAATAGCTAAAAGAATATTTAGAGGTGTCCCTCACCAAATTATTGGAAAAACACAAAAAGAAAAACTGATTAACATCAACAGAGGTAAAAACAAATTAGCATCTGCGTCAATACAAAGTTTGAAAAATGATTGGCAAAAACCCATGATGGAGATTTTTAAATGATGATGAAACCCAAAGTTTGCATTTTAAGAAGTGATGGCACAAATTGTGACGAAGAGCTTTTTTATGCCTTCGAGAAATTTGACGCCTTACCAGAATACGTTCACGTTAACGAACTTAGAGAAAAATCCAAAAATCTCTCAAACTATCAAATTCTCGCCCTACCCGGCGGTTTTTCTTATGGAGATGATATTGCAGCCGGTAAAGTTTTGGCAATTGAGTTAACAAGTTTTTTAAAATGGCAAATACAAGATTTTATTAAGAATAAGGGAATAGTTCTTGGTATATGTAATGGGTTCCAAACATTAGTTCGAACAGGTCTTTTGCCGTTTAACAACTTAGGTAAAATGGATGTAACACTTGCACCCAACGATTCGGGTCATTTCGAATGTCGCTGGGTAAAAATAAAAGCAGACAAAAGCCCGTGCGTTTTTCTAAATGGATTAACTCACCCCATAGAAGTTGCAGTAAATCACGGTGAAGGCAAGTTTTATACCGACGAGAAAACCCTCAAAAAAATCGAAAAACAAAACCTCGTCATCTATCGCTATATTGATAACAAAAACAAGCCAACCCAAAAGTATCCGGCTAACCCCAACGGATCGTCAAACGCCATTGCCGGAATTTGCGACCCAACCGGTAGAATTTTAGGCCTTATGCCTCATCCGGAAAAATTTGTAGATATCACCCAACACCCAAACTGGCGAAGGTGGAAGTATAATTCAGATGGAGCGCCTGCCCGCCAAAGCCTTGGCGACGGCGGGGCTTTTTTTGAAAATATGATAAAATTCGCAAACCAATCATGACCAAAAAGATTACCTACGCTCAAGTCGGCGACGACTATGACACAAAAGATCCAATAAAAAAACTCGCCCAAACCGCTGCGCGTGAGACTTACAAGAATCCCAAAGGCGTCAACTTCCAGGAATTTACAAATTCGCGAGGAGAATCTGCTTACGTCTTTAAAGTTGGCAGTCAATATCTGGCGACAGTTGTAGAAGGTCTTGGAACAAAAAACCTGGTTGCAGATGCGATGCGCAGAATTACCGGCAAAACCTATTACGACACAATAGGTCATGACACAGTAGCAACTATAATCAACGATCTCGTTTCCGTTGGTGCAAAACCTCTGGTAGCTCACGCGTACTGGGCAATAGAAGACAATAGCTGGTTGCAAGATAAAGAAAGGATGGAGGATTTCATAAGAGGTTGGAAATCTGCCTGTGACATTTCTGGCGCCTCATGGGGTGGTGGAGAAACACCTACATTGAAGGGCATAATAGAAGCTCAGACGGTCGATTTAGGTGGTTCTGCACTTGGAATACTCGAATCAAAAAAAGCTATTATAACAGACCAAAATCTTAAAATTGGCGATAAAATTGTACTCGTTAAATCATCAGGGGTTAATTGCAACGGAATTTCCTTAACTCGGGCAATTGCCAAAAAATTACCTAAAGGTTACGCCACAAAACTTGCATCGGGCGAAATGTATGGTGAAGCACTTCTTACCAAAACAAATATTTACGCAAAATTAGTGCAAGATTTAATAGATGCAGATATCAAAATCCATTACATTTCAAATATTACAGGTCATGGTCTTAGAAAAATTATGCGCGCTCAAAAAAACTTCACTTATGTTATTGAGAAACTATTTGAACCACAAGAAGTTTTTCAATTTATAAAAAAGCATGCAAATGTCGACGATTACGAAATGTTCCAGACCTACAACATGGGTCAGGACTATGCAATTTTTGTTAAACCTCAAGATGTTAAAAAAACGTTATCCATCATCACTAGCAATAAATTCCAATCCCTCGACGCCGGCTACGTTTCCCGCGGTCCCCGCCAAGTTATCTTAAAACCAAAAAACATCACCTTTACCTCAGAGACTTTGGACCTGAGATAAAAATATTTTTGCTACAATAACTCCAATATGATTGTTACAAAAAGCTCTCCCTACACAAAAAAAGAAATAGAAAAATTAAAGGAACAATTCGAAACTTACATAAAAACAGTTATCGATATCGGTACAAAGGTTTGCTCCGCGGGCGCAGACCGTCATTTTGACTCAGAACAAATTCTTCTCAGAGAAGGCTCCAAGCAATCCAATATCTGGGGTGGGGGGGTAGATTTGGAAACAAAAGAAATTGATTTCAATTCTTTTATCAATATTAGACCACAAAACAAAAATACCAGCAACGAAATTCAAGATGCTAAAATTAGGCATAAGTATCAAAAACTAACGAGATACTTTTTTAAAGAAGTATTATGAATCATGACAAACAACAACTAGGCGCCCTTGCAATGGATCTTAAAAGAGTAGCGCTTGGTTATCATCGGGGCTCTACAAAAATGGCCGAAAGATTTTTAGAAGAAGCCTTAAAGAGACAAAGGGAATTAAAATTTATAAAGAACCCCCCTTATCTAAATAAATTATTAAAATCGCTCACCAAGTTAGCTAAAGAAAAAAATAAAGAAAAGTTGGCGGAAGATGCTCTAATGTACAGTACACTATTTCAGAACTACGCTATCAAATTGCGGCAACCTTAAAACCAAAAACATCACCTATACTTCAGAGACTTTAAATTTAAGATGAATAATTATTAAAAGATATAAAGATTAATAAATGTCTGAAATCGAAAATTTAAAAACCGAAATTGAAAAAATTAAAGCGCGCAATAGGCGGGTTGAAAAAGATAAAGATTGGGAAACAAGTTTGACCAGAAGAATTGCGATTGCTGCAATTACTTATGTTCTAATCACAATCTTCCTTATTATAGTTGGAGTAGAAAAGCCGTTTCTTGCCTCAATTATTCCAGCTATCGCCTTCTTAATTTCAACGGCCACGCTAAACATCCTCAAAAACTGGTGGCTTAAAAATCAGTAGTAATTAAGTTTACTTAGAAGGTGATTCAGCAGGAGTCGCTTCTTCTTTTGCTACGATACAGGGGTCAAGCTTTTCGTTTTCTTCGGCCGTAAAGTTAGAAGTTCCTCCGTCTGTTAAAAGTTTTTGAATAGATTCTTGGGAAAGCGAGTTTTGCACACATTCTATATTTACTTTACCAACTCCGGGTAAATCTGTCTCGGTTGGTGCTTGAGCAGCAGAAGGTGCTTCCTGTTGGGGTGCTCCACTAAGTAATCCCTTGAAAGCGCCTTGTTTAAAATTTGCCCAGATAAAAATCAGAATAAAAATGCCAATGATTATCCAAATGATATTAAAAAGCAAACTCAGCGCTATTTTAATTTTAATTAAAGCAGACTTTTTATTTTCAATCTTTTTAGTTGCCATAGCCCAATAGGCTATACTAGTGCTGAAATAAAATCAAGTATTAAGAAAAAAATTCATATGCAAAATCGACCGGTTTACCACATGACTCAACAAGGTCTTGATGATTTGAAAGGAGAAGAAGATAATCTGATCAAACGTCGTCCCCAGGTTGTAATTAATCTTACAAACGCTCGTGAACAGGGTGATTTAAGTGAAAACGCAGGCTATCACGCGGCAAAAGAAGAACTTGGCAAAATCGACTCACGCTTAAAAGAACTGCACCACATACTTCGTTTTGTTAAAGTTTCAACAGGAGATAGCAAAAGCGAGGTCACAATGGGGGCTACTGTAGAAATAGAAAGCAAAGCTGGGAAAAATAAATTCACTATTGTTAGCGCAATGGAAGCAAACCCGGCAAAAAGTAAAATTTCCGACTCTTCACCCATTGGTGCAGCGCTTTTAGGTAAAAAAATAGGGGAAACAGTAAAAGTAGATATGCCCGCAGGTAAAATCTCATACAAAATTATTGATGTTAGCTAATCCCGGTTGATCAGGTTAATTTAAAAAGCTAAAATCAAACTATGGACATAATTTTAGCTTTAATTACGAGTATAATAATCTACTTGAGTTTCAGAGTTCTTGAAGCTAAATTCCCTCAATTTAACTTCACAATCGTTGAACTCATTCATGGCAAATTCAATATTAAAAATATTGTTGTCTCTATCGTAATTCCGTTTGCGGTTACACTTGTCTTTGGCATAATTTACAATACAAAAATCCCAGCGGCCTATACGATCCCTGGTTTTCTAGCCGCCCTTTTAATTGTTTGGCCTTATTTCAGAAACCCGGAAAGTATCCCTGCCGAAATGCAAATGGAAAAAACTAGGGCTTATGTAGTCTATCTATTTTTCATAGTCTCATTTACGTTATTTTCATATCTTGGAGGTGTAGTTGGTAGCCGAGGTACTCCCGTTTTGCCTTCGAGTCAAGGGATAGTAGATGGATTTTGGATCGTTCTGTTCGGGGCGTTTTTTACCCATTTTGCCCATCGGTTCCTAAATAAAAAATTCCCCCAAAAACCAGCTAGTAAATCAAACGTAAATCTCCCCGACGAAAATAACCAACCATTAAACACCTAGATGAACAACTGGCAAGATTGGTACGGCGATTTAACAAAACCGGATTGGACCCCGTCTGGCGAAACAATCAGTACAATTTGGGTAATTCTCTATTCAATTATCTTTATTACTTACGGGTTAGTTTTTTATAAATTTCTTAAAAAGAAATTAAAGTTTAAAGTAGTTTTACCATTTATAATTAATCTTGGTGCTAACTTATCTTTCTCACCATTTTTCTTCGGTCTGAAAAATTTAGAACTTGCGCTAATAACAATTCTTGTTGTTTGGTTGACTATAATCTGGACAGTAGTAGTAATTTGGAAACAATCCAGATTCATCGCACTTGCTCAAATCCCGTATTTAATTTGGGTTACTATCGCATCAATCTTGCAATATAATATTACGATTTCTAATTAAATTCGCTTTTTTTCGATATATCCTCTTTTATAAAATTTGCATTTTTACAAAACATCCTATAAAATTTGCCAATGGAAGCCCGAAAGCGCTATAAAATTGCA
>MFBV01000033.1 GCA_001776505.1 Candidatus Curtissbacteria bacterium RIFCSPLOWO2_02_FULL_40_11
GGCACTTAATGGTGTTGGTGAAATGATTAAACAAGCTCGTAAAATGGGCATTACCACATTCGAAGATGAATCCAGATACGGGCTATCGCTAACCTTGGGTGGCGGTGAAGTAAGAATGACAGAACACGCAGAAGCTTTCGGGGGATTTGCTAACGAAGGCGAAAGGATTCCTTTGTCTCCAATTTTAAAAATCGAAGACTCGAGTGGGAAAATCATTGAAGAATTTAAGCAACCGAAGGGTGAACGTGTTCTTTCACGCGAAACTTCGTTTTTAATCTCCAGTATTCTTAGTGACAACGGTGCAAGATCAGCAGCTTTTGGTGCAAATAGCCTTTTGAATATTCGCGGTAAAACAGTTGCGGTTAAAACCGGAACAACGGATGATAAGCGAGATAATTGGACAATAGGTTATACACCAAGTTATTTGGTAGTTACTTGGGTTGGCAACAATGACAATACGCCAATGCGCGCCGTTGCTTCCGGAATAACCGGCGCAACGCCAATCTGGAATGAAATTATGACGTTCATATTAAAAGATAAGATCAATGAAACATTTAAGGTACCAAGCGGCGTAGTGGGCACAGAAATATGTGGGCAAACCGGTGGACCGAAAAATGATAGTTGTGCAAACAGATTTGAATATTTCATTACAGGCACTGTACCAAAGGAAGACACGTTTAAGCTAACTAAAGTTTGGGTTGATGTAACGACCGGGCAGGTAGTGGAAGCCGGATCTCCTAATGCGGAAGAAAAAGATGTAGTTATCTTGAAAGATACTTATAGCAATAAAGATTATTGTGTCACTTGCCCTCGGCCAGAGCCTGAACCGACTCCACAGCCTCAGCAATAAAAATTATTCTAGGAATTTGAAGGATCTGATGATTTGCTCGACTGTTTGAGCTCGGGTTTTTTCAGCGATAGTTGAAATTGAAATTTCGCTGGTCTCGTCTTTTCCACTAGATAGCACAAAGTATACAAGTAGCGGATTGTTGGTCGATTCAACTTTATAAGCCTTATTTTCGCCAAGAGCAGTTTCAACTATAGTCATTTGCAATCCATCTTCACCATCAACTTCATTTTCGGCCTTGAGAGCTTCAGCTGCAGCTTTGGGATCAACTGGTAGATAATCACTTTGTACATTGACCGATGAAGCAATATAGACCAACTCAGTATCATTAAATTTAGCACTAACCGCGTAAGTAAATTCTGCCGGGCTTATTAATGAGCCGGAAATAGAATCTCCACGGAGATCAGCCTCTTCAATGGTTACATCTGGTGGGTAGCTGAATTCAAAACCTAAGATTTCGTTCGTATAGGTTAGCCAGTCGTCCGGAATTACGTTTCCTGTGGGGGAAGGTATGGGGGAAGGTGATCTCTGAATTATCGGTGACGGGACAGGGGTTGGAGAAGGTACCGTGCCGTATAGATTAATTTGGGCGTCTGGGTTTTTAGCCTTAAAAAGTATGGTGCCTGCTGCGATCCCGCTTGCAAGCGCAAATACAACAGTAAAAAAGTATATAAGAATTTTTACTACAGGCAAACTTGGTAATTTGGGCAGAGCAGGCATACTTCTATTAAATATGTTTCTCTATCCATTTGGCAATCTCTTCAATTGTCGGCTTTTTATTTTCGGACCATAATGTTAATTCAACTTTTTCTCTCTGAGTTGCTTTTATTTTTTTGTCATTAAGAAATAAGAAATATTCTAGAGTTGCGAGTGCTGTTCGTTTATTGCCATCAACAAAAGGATGATTAGATGATAGTGACTGAAGAAGAGCTGCTGCTTTTAATAAGATGCCAGGGTATAAATCTTCTCCTCCAAAAGTCGCTTGAGGTCTGCCAAGCGCAGAAGCTAACAGATCCCAATCTCTGACACCTTGAGACCCACCGGTTTTTTCTGTAACACGAAAATGGATAGCAACGACTTCATCCAAAGTCGGGAATTTGGTCATTTATTGGCAAGCTCTTCGAGGGCTGGACGGTTATTCTCGATATATTTATCCACCCATTCAATAAACTCTGGGGTAATTTTTGCCTTTGTTTTTTTAACAGGTTGGATATCGACATCCGCCTGTTGACCAACTTTTAAGTTTTTTTCTTCAAGAATCTTTTTAGGAATCGTGACAGCGACGGAATTGCCCACCCTAATAATTTTTTGAATCATTGTACTAACAATGTTATAACACTGCGTTGACTTTGTCAAATCCAAAATACTTAATACTGACTACTATATACTGGTTTAGTCTAGGAATTGGTCCTCCAAAGGCGGATCAGTTAAGAAACTGAAAAGTGGAGAGGATTTATCATTTCACTTTTTCATTGCCATTACAAATTAGACAAAGGGTTGGGACATGACACAATCGTAGATCTTCTACTTTAATGATTTAAATCATTAAAGTTTAATTGTACGCTTTGGTTTTTGCTTATTCGCTCTGTTAGAATTTCCCTATTGGTTCAATAAACTCATCACAATTATGACAAAGAAAATTTACATAACTACTGCTATTCCGTATGTAAATGCCAGCCCGCACATTGGCTTTGCGCTTGAGGTTGTGCAAGCAGATGCGCTTGCGAGATTTTATCGAGCGAGTGGGTATAATGTGTTCTTTTCTTCTGGGGCAGACGAGAATTCCCTGAAAAACGTGAAGGCCGCCCAAGAAGCCGGAGTCAAAACCCAACAATGGGTAGATAAATATGCTGCGCAGTACGAAAAACTTCAAGATACATTGAATTTGACTTACGACGCATTTAATAGAACGAGTAAAGAACACCATTTTAAAGGTGCCCAAAAACTTTGGAGTTTATGCAAAAAAGAAGATATTTATAAAAAAATATATCACGGTCTTTACTGCGTTGGGTGCGAACTTTTTTACAAGGAAAGTGAGTTAATCGAGGGTAGATGCCCTGAACATGGCGTAAGTCCGGAAGAAGTCGAAGAAGAAAATTATTTTTTCAGGCTTAGCAATTACCAAAAATATTTAGAAAAATTAATTACCTCGAACAAATTAAAAATAATCCCTGACACGCGCCGCAACGAAATTCTTTCTTTTATAAAACAGGGCTTAGAAGATTTTTCGATAAGTAGATCATTTGAGCGGGCAAGAGGCTGGGGAGTTCCGGTTCCGGGTGATGACTCACCCGCCTCGACTCGTGGAGACTTGTCGACGCGAGGCGGGCAGGTAATGTATGTTTGGTTTGATGCTTTGGCAACTTATATTACAGTTCTTGGATACGGCAGTGATGAAAAATTATTTAGTGAATTTTGGAAAAATAACCCAAATCGAGTTCATGTAATTGGCAAAGGCATAATTCGATTCCATAGCGTTTACTGGCCGGCAATGCTGGCAAGTGCCGGTGTTCCCCTGCCGAGTGCAGAATTCGTACATGGATACATCACGGTTGAAGGCCAAAAAATTTCTAAATCTTTAGGCAACACTATCGACCCATTTGAGTTGGTTGAGAAATTCGGAGTTGAAGCGGTTCGTTATTACTTACTTCGCGAAATTCCGGCATGGGGCGATGGTGACTTTTCAATTTCACGGTTTAAAGAAATTTACAATGGGGAACTGGCAAACGGTCTGGGGAATTTAGTGGCACGAGTTGCCAGACTAGCTGCCGATACAAACTTAAGCTTGCCGCCGAAGAAAAATTTCAAGTTTAAAAAAGAAGTCGGAGAAAATTTAAAACAATACAGATTTGACCAGGCTTTAATCGCTCTTTGGGAAGAAATTAGCGCTCTTGATAAAAAAATAAATGAGGAAAAACCATGGGAGCTTGAAGGTCGGACCTTAAAACGGGTTATTACACCAATCTCTTCTGAAATCCGAGAAATTGCTTTCAATTTGAGCCCATTTTTGCCGGCAACATCTGAAAAAATTTTAGATCAATTTACAGGAAAAGTTACCGCCCAAAAACCTCTTTTTCCCAGAATATGAAAGGGCTAAAACTTTTTGCCTGGGATTTTCATGGAACGTTAGAGCAAGGCACAGAAGTAGGATTTGCTGTAATTTTGAGGAAATTGGCTCAAGAAATCAATTACCAAACAACCATTGAACTTGAAGAAGTCAGAAGATTGTTTGGTGTCAGTATCCTTGATTATCTTAAGCACTTTTTCCCAAAACTTTCCAATGCTGAGATATTAGAACTTCGAAACCAAATTAGAGATCGTCAAAACAGAAAGCATATCGAAAAATATATTAAAGCGGCACCTTGGGCTCATGAAGTTTTGGCCAAAATTCAGAAGGCTGGCCACAAAAATATTATCGTTTCGACATCTTCCCAACCCCATATCAAGCGCTTTTTAAGAGTGGTTAAAGTCACCAAATATGTCGACGGAGTTTTTGGTATTGACAGGCATTCGCTAGATGGGGAATTTGATATCGCTGCTTTAAAAGCAAAAGCGATTAAAAGTTTTGCGCAAAATCATGAGATTGACGGTTCTCAAGTAATTGTAATTGGTGATAGATCCGGAGATATTGACGCAGGACTATTATTAAATGCGACTACTTACCAGTACGTGAGTAAATATTTCTCCAATGTCAAAACAAATGCAAAATATAAAATTACGGATTTGAGAAAAGTCTTGAGAGAAATTTGATGCTTGTTGATTCCCACGCGCATTTGGAAGCAGTTGAAGATCTGGAAGGTGCGCTCGTGCGAGCAAAAGATGCGGGGGTTGAAAAAATTGTGACTATTGGAACCTCGCTAGCATCGAGCAAAAAAACCATCGAGATTGCCGACTCCCCTTCGTCCGTTCGACTTCGCTCAGGACTTCGAGGAGCAAAAGAAAATTTCCCAGAAATCTATGCAACAGTTGGGCTCCATCCAAAAGATACAAGAGAAGAACTTAAACGACTTCATTATAATGATATATTGAAACAGCTAAGATCTTTAGTTTCGGCCTCCGATAAGGTAGTCGCCATTGGCGAATGCGGGCTGGATTACTACGAACGAGAAACAGGAAACAATAAGCAAAG
Source organism: Candidatus Curtissbacteria bacterium RIFCSPLOWO2_02_FULL_40_11 (assembly GCA_001776505.1). Lineage (GTDB taxonomy): Bacteria > Patescibacteriota > Microgenomatia > Curtissbacterales > GWA2-41-24 > WO2-FULL-40-11. The sequence continues at coordinate 4,977 of MFBV01000033.1, forward strand.
CTTGCGATTCTCGCAAACTGCGGGTCTAAAACAAGAAACATCAGAAAAGAACAAAAAATATCAGCGGGAATTGTTTGGGGCGCAGATAAGACTAGCAGCTGAGTTAAAACTGCCGCTGGTTATTCATTGTCGCAACGGTTGGAGCGAAATCTTTGAGCTGATTACCAATGTTAAAAATTATTCTTCGAGTGAGACCGGAGGTCGAATCGAGAAGTTCTCGACACGCTTCGCCCGCAAAGCGAGGCGAGCGAGCTCGAACAATAAGCTAAGAGGAGTCTTCCACTCATGGACCGGCAACTGGGATGATGCCAAGCGCGCGCTGGATCTAGGATTTTATATTTCCTTTTCAGGCATTGTGACCTTTCAAAATGCCAGAGAAATTCAAGAAGTAGCTAGAAAAATCCCATTTGATCGAATGCTCGTAGAAACTGATTCTCCGTTTCTGGCACCAGATCCGGTTCGCGGATCCAAAAACGAACCGAAAAATGTTAAAATTGTGGCGCAGTTTATTGCAGGCATTAGAAATCAAACGGTTGATGAAGTATCTTCCAAAACTTCAGCAAATGCCCGAAAACTTTTTAACTTATTGTAATCAGCGAAGCTAACTGATATACTATGGGGCTTTTGATATGCTGAAAAAATTAGTCGAGCGCTATGACAAACAGGTTCATAGGTTCCTGGAAATATTGCCGGGAACTTTTTCGTGGACTTTTATCCTATTCCCATTCTGGGGAGCTTTCTGGATCCCCCATTATGTTGCCTATTACATAATCTTTTTCGACATTCTTTGGTTTTACAAATCCGGTTCGTTTGCAATAAGTGCTTTGACATCGCACATAAAAATGAATGCTTCTGAAAAATACAATTGGCTAGCCGATGCTGAAAAACAGCCCAATTTTAAAAAGATGCATCACTTAATTGTTATCCCAACTTATAAAGAACCTTTGCACACTATTGATCGAGGCTTAGAGTCAATCGAGAATCAAGAGATATCCGGGGACCAGATTTCCGTTGTCCTAGCTTTTGAAAAAAGAGAGGGTGCAGAGGCAAGGAAAAAAGCAAAAGCTTTAACTTCCAAATACAAACAGAAATTTGCTAATCTTATCGTCACTTATCATCCAGACATAGTTAAAGAGGTTAAAGGTAAATCTTCTAATGAAGCTTATGCTGGGAAAATCGCCAAGAAAATATTGGTAGATAATCAAAAAAGAGATATCAATTATATTACTGTAACTTCGAAAGATGCTGATGGCGTATTTAGTAAAAAATTTCTCACTGCATTAACTTATAAATTTTTAGCAGATGATGATAGACATCTGAGGTTTTGGCAACCAATTGTTCTTTTCTATACAAATATTTGGAAAGTTCCAGCGCCAATTCGTGTAATGAATACTCTGGGATCTATTTGGCAAACAGGTTTAAATAGCAGAACTGACAAGTTGATAAACTTTTCGATTTATTCAACATCTCTTAAACTTTTAGATGAAGTCGGATATTGGGATGTAGATGTTATTCCGGAGGATTTTAGAATCTTTTTCAAAAGTTATTTTGCAAAAGACGGGAATGTTGAAGTTGATCCGATTTTCTTGCCAGTTTATGCAGACGCCGCTGAATCTACTACATATTGGAAATCTTTAGTAAATTTTTATGAACAAGAAAAGCGCTGGGCTTGGGGGGTTAGTGACGATGCTTACTTTCTTAAAAAATGGATGACCCATACCCATATCCCATTTTGGAAAAGAACAGTGAGAGTTTTTAGGGTGTTATCCGACCATTTCCTGTGGCCGGTTAGTTGGTTTGCGATAACTCTTGGAGCAACCGTACCGGTAATTTTGAACCCGCTATTTGCAGAAACTGTGATGGGACAGAATTTACCGAGGGTATCTTTTGGAATTCTAACTTCTTGTTGGCTGTTTTTGGCGACAATTATTTTTATAGACCTAAAACAAAGACCGAAGCGTGAAGAGAAAGTTTCTTTTTTTAGAAAATTAATGGTGCCTCTTGAATTTTTCTTACTGCCGGTTGTAACTTTTATTTTTACGGCACTACCGGGAATAGATGCCCATACCCGGCTAATGCTTGGAAAATATTTGGAGTATAGGGTCACCGAGAAGGTCTAGAATTTTATTTAGGGCAGTGACCCTTTCGTTGAATAGAGTGACTGAAAAAGTTTAATTGGTTCTTGATTTGGGAAACAACTTTTCGATTTGCTCTAACTCTTCTTGACATCCGGGGTATTTAATTTCTTTAGTTTTTCCTTTGTACTCTATAAGAGTAGTTGCAGAGTAATCAATAGGTGTTTGATTTTGGGGTATGCTGCAGTCTTTTTCCAGTATTTGCGTATTTTTTAATTTGTTGGTGATTGTTAACAAATCGAAGGTAGTCACAAAAATATATTCATTAATATCTCCTTCTTTAGTTAAAATTCCATCTCCTCGAAGTATAGTCTTTTGGAAACATTGGCCTTGAGCACAAGCAGTCCAATGTTCTTCTTTTGTGAACCTAAAATCCTCAATGTTGTATTTGGGAGATTCTTCGGGCTTTGGTGAAGAACCTAACAATGACTCGTCGACTGATTTAAATTTGTTAATAAATATTAAAGCATTTACCACGACTACAACTGCGGCTACAAATGCAGCTGCAATTGCTAAATTGCCTTTCATAACTTTAGTATACGACTATTTTAGATGTTCTTAGTCTGCTGCTTTGTAAGCTTATTTATTATTATTTCCTTTATCAAATGAACTGCTATACTAATTTCAAATGTTAACTCTCACCCAAAATTACTTAACCCGCGGGTTTATTTTTTACCGTAAAACTCATCAAGGAATTCTTTGGCAGAGACAATCGGAATATTTTTAAATTTCTTTAAAGGCAAAACGTGCTTTTTATCTCCGGAAATAATGTAGTCAACTTTTGCTTCTAGTGCGCACTCTAAAATTCTATTGTCGGGTGGATCTATTTTTATGACATCCAGTTGTGTCTGGGGTTGTACAACAGTACTATACTTTTTAATTCCAAGTAGCAGATCTTTAATTTCTTGTTCATGCCACCGAAATTTCTTATTGAACTTTTGAGACAGTTCAAAAAGTAGGGCGCTTGAAGTAAAAAGCAGTATTTCACCTTCTCTTGCTAAATGTAAACATGCTCTGGGATTACCACCAAATAAAAGTCCTGATATGTAGATATTGGTATCAAAAACTACCTTTGGTTTAGGCTTCATGGAGGATACGATCTATGTCATCCTCGGAGGTGATGCCGAATTTTCTGGCAGTTTCTTCACCTTTTTTAAACAACCTTTGCCACCTTTGATCCTCTGCGACCTGATCAATTAACGAAGTGATAAAAGCGCTTCTGGATTGACCCCGATCTTTTCTTTCACGTTCCAATTTCTCTGCAGTAGTTTTGGGTATAGAAATTGAGATTACAGCTGTATTTCTGACAATATTTTTCATACACTGTAATAATAATTGGCTGACGATGAATTGTCAAATATTTGAGTTCATGTTTATACTTGAGACAATATGTTTTCCTTAACCCAAAATTACTTAACCCGCGGGTTTTGGGGAGATGAGGCGTGGACTTCTTTGATTTCGCAACTTCCTTATGTGCAGATGTTGAAGACTACGGCTGCGGATTTCCACCCGCCGGGGTACTACACAATAATTGAAATTCTTTACAAATTTGTTGCACCTACAGAAGTTAACACCAGACTTGTTTCGATAGTATTCTATTTGCTGACGATTTTTTTGGTGTACAAATTGGCATCTTATGCCTCTGGATCCTTTCCCCCTGTCATCCTGAACGACAGTGAAGGATCTCGAGATTCTTCGTCTTCGACTCAGAATGACAGAAAAGAACTCTTGGGTCTAAACAACTTCGGACTGATATCGGCTGTAGTAGTTGCCTTAAATCCAATTTTCTTTACCTACGCTTTTGAAGCCAGAAACTATACGATGTTTGCATTTGCGGCAACCGGATCAATTTACTACTTGGTACAACTTTCCGAGAAATTTACTAAAAAAACGGCAGCAATTTTTGTTTTATTCTCTACGCTTGGAATTTACACTCACTATTACATGTTTTTCGTACTCGCCTCGCAGTTTTTCTACATTTTGCTGTGGGACAGAAAAATATTACTTAAGATGATTGGGGTTTTTGCAATTGTCGGAGTTAGTTATTTGCCATGGATTCCGTTTTTGTTCACTCAGCTCACATCGGTTGGTGAAAGTTATTGGATAGGGGGAATTGATAAACGGACCCATTTTGAAGCGATACTTAGAATTTTGGGCGGAGAGCATAAAACAATTTTTAGACCGATTTTGTTTTGGCTTTCTTCAGTTTTAGTTTTGACAGGAATTATTCAGCATGCTCTAAGGCATCCTTCGACAAGTCGTTCGACTCTGAGGGAAGAGCCCTCAGGACATTCGACGGTGAGCGCTCAGTCGAACCGCTCAGACTCGATGAGCTCAGGACCTAGGTTCGAGAAGCAATATCTACTGATTTGGAGTTGGGCTATCGTACCTTTTATTTTGGCTAGTTTACCGGGGTTTAGAATTGGCGAATTTGCTCTTCCCTACCGCCCGATATTTTTTTGGAGATATTTAATTCCAGCTTCGATTCCCCTTGCAATGGTCATGGTTCATACAGCTCAGAAATTTCCAAAAATATTAATGATGATTCCAATCGGATCTCTAATTCTTCTGAGTGTAGCTATTGATACTGATGTTTTTAGGCGCTACCCACATTCATTTAAACAAGTTTATGCAAATGATGTTGTACCAAACATTCAAAGTGAGGATGAAATTGTAACGGTACTTCCGTCCTTTGCCGAAGTGCTTTACTATAGAAACCAGAATCATTTGGAAAATAATCTGGTAGTTTTAGAGGAAGGATTGGTTCAATTTTCCGGTAAAAGTTTGCTGGATGCAAATGTTGAAAATGGAGTTGTACAGGTAAGAAATCCAGAAGCGAACCGATATTTTGAAATGCGACGGGGTGATAGCGGCCCGTTTGCTATTATGCGGCATTGATCTAATTGACCTAGAAATTAGAAATTAAAACATAGATTATGAAGTCTCTAACCAAATATCTGATCCGCGAACATATCTTTCTATTCATAATTTTGCTTGCTATTTTTGTGATGAGATTCCCATCACTATTTGAGCCATTTTGGTATGGAGATGAGGGAATTTTTGCAGCGGTTGCCAGAAATCTAAATCTAGGAGGAGTTCTTTATGAAACGGCATGGGATAACAAACCGCCGATGATTTATCTGACTTATCAAGCCATTTTCAATGTTTTTGGGGTTTCTATGTTTTGGTTAAGGCTGGTAACAATCGTGGTGGTTTTGGCAACAGCGACAATTATTTATGAAATTGCCCAAGCAACCATTGGTGTTAGACGGGCACTTGCTGCAGCAGCCATTTTTGGATTTTTGACATCACTTCGAATTATTGAGGGGAATTTAGCTCTGACAGAAATTTTTATGATTTTACCAATAACGCTTGCCATGATGATCGCTATTAAACGTAAATTTGATTATGCTTCGCTCTTTTTTGGTGGTGCGCTCTTTGCTATTGGGTCCTTATATAAGCAGGTTGGGGTCTTGGAAGCTGCAGCGCTGGGGATTTATTTATTTTTGGTGACCGACAAATTTTTGGAATTTTTCAAAAAAGGTTTAGTTTTAACTGCCGGATTTTTGGTGCCGTATGCAACAATTGTCTTATATTTTGCTCCGAAAAATCTGCTTGCCGATTATATTTTTGCGGCATATACTTACTATCAAATCTACTTGGAAGAAAGCCCCCAATATTTAATCTTTATCAATATTTCTAAGGTTTTGCCGATTGTTGCCGCAGTAGGTTATGGACTTTATCAAAAATATTACTTGAAGAAAGTTCGAATAATACAGCTTTTTTTCTTGTGGGCTGGGTTTTCTCTTTTGGGAAGTTATTTTAGCGGTAGAACGTATGGTCATTACTTAGTTCAAGCAGTGCCGTCTGTTTCACTTTTAATTGCGGCAATATCGTGGCCAGTTAATTTTGATAAGGTGAGGATTGTATTTGCGGCTACGTTTTTTATTCCGCTTCTTATCCTTACAAAACTGTTATTTTCTGATTTTCTTTCCGGCGGGCCTATTAATCAGGTTAAATATTGGCAGAATTTTATTGCCTATGCATACGGTAATAAGGGTTCAAGTGAGTACAACGATTTTTTTGATGGCAATGTCAACACAATTATGGCGCTTGACGATCTGATTGAAAAATCCGGGCAAAGAGGTGAGACGATTTACATTTGGGGTGATTATCCGTGGCTGTATGCCATAGTTGATGCTTGGAATCCCACAAGGTATGTAACCTCCTTTCATGTTTTTGGAGTGCCAAATGGCCCGGAAGAAGTCATAGCGGATGTAAATGCGAATCTACCTGCGCTAATAATAAAACCTGAGCATTCAATTGGATATTTTGAAGAGCTTGAGATGTTGATTACTACTCGCTATACTCTGGTAGCTAAAGTCGAAACAGCAGAAGTTTACAAGCTCAGCAAGTAATTTATGGCAAGTGATTCAAGAAATCATCAGTCCACGAAACTGGGGTTTAGATACGAAGCCCAGGAGCGAATTTCTTCTGACAGACTCGTTTTCGTTGTTTTCGTTTTCTTTATAATTTCAACTTTAACACAATCTGCGCTTATTTTAGTTAATTGGGGAACACTACCACCAGAAGTTCCAATATTTTATTCAAGACCTTGGGGTGAACAAATACTCGCTAGACCTATTTATCTTTGGATTTTGCCAATAATTACTGTTGTTTTTGTACTCACAAATTATTTTATAGCTTTGTTTCTTATACAATCACAATATTTTTTGAATAGAGTCTTAATAATCTTTGGTGCAATTATTGCTTTTGCTACACTCTACGATATGACAAGGATAGTCGGGCTCTTGATATGAATTTTTTACTGTCTTTTTTTATAGCTTTCGCCTCCAGTTTACTTTTGACTCCAATCGTTAAGAATTTGGCAAGAAAATATGCTCTAGTTGACGATCCTAGAAAAAGAGATCACCCAGCTACAATTCACAAGAAAATAATTCCACGGGCTGGGGGCATCCCGATATTTTTAGCCTTTCTATTTACTACGCTTCTAGTGCTTCCTTTTACAAAACAACTAGCCGGGATATTAATTGGTGGAGCAGTCTTGGTGTTTGTGGGGGTATTAGATGACAAATATGACCTTTCTAGCGGACAAAAATTATTGGGGCAATTGCTAGCGGTAATAATAGTTGTGGGCAGTGGAATAGGTATTAGTTTTATAACTAATCCTCTTTATTTTTTGGGCGGAGCGTTTGAGCAAGTAATTAGGCTCGATTCGGTTCGTTATTCTTTTGAATTTTTTGGCTCCCATTCTATTCTTGTCTGGGCTGATCTCTTCGCTTTATTTTGGATTGTTTGGGTAATTAACATGGTCAATTTTTCGGCAGGGGTAGATGGGCAAATGCCGGGGATTGTTTTAGTTGCGCTTTTAGTTATATTTATAGCTTCTTTGAGATTTGTGGGTGCAGATGAAAACCAACTTATTGTTTCTAAAGTCGCATTAATTGGCGCAGGGGTTACTTTGGGGTTTTTGGTGTTCAATGTTTATCCGGCGAAAATTTTCCCCGGTGATTCAGGTTCTTATTTTTTAGGGTTTTTAGTAGCTGTCACAGCTATTCTTTCCGGCGCAAAAGTAGGAACAGCAATTCTGGTCATGGCAGTCCCTTTAATTGATGGTGTATTTACAGTAATTCGTAGGATGACCTCCGGTAAGTCGCCTTTTGCGGGTGACCGCAAGCATTTGCACCACAGACTTTTAGAACTTGGTTGGGGACAGCGGCGGATTGCGTTGTTTTATTGGGCTTTGTGTGCTATTTTAGGAGCGATTGCACTCATTCTACCTACAGTTGAGAAACTGTTTGCAGGTGCACTTGTTGCGATTATAATTGTGGGAGGACTATTGTGGCTAAATATGAATTTACCTCAAAAGGCCCAAAAATAATTTGGCTTCTTTTTTGGATATTAGTTTCCTCAAGACCTAGACAATGGCTAAAAAACTTAGCTCTTTTTGCCCCTTTGGTATTTGAGGGGACATTTTTTAACCCTGACAGGTTTTTCTTGGTAGTTTATGGCTTTATTATTTTCTGCATAATTACTTCCGGAACTTATCTCTTAAATGACGTAATTGATCGCCAAAAGGACAAAGCCCACCCATATAAAAGCAAAAGGCCCATAGCACTAGGTAGAATTCATCCGTTGATAGCCCTTGCGTTTGGTGTAGGATTTTTAGCTTTTGCAATTGCGCTAGCTAGCAAACTTTCACCATTTTTTATGTTTGCCGCAATTGCTTATGTTGGGCTTCAAATAATCTATTCCTTATTTTTGAGAGCTTTTATGCTTCTTGATGTGATGGCAATAGCTGCGGGTTTTTTACTGCGTGTTTTTGCGGGAGCAGTTCTAATTGATGCTCATGTAACTATTTGGTTCATTTTAACTGTTGCTTCACTTTCCCTCTTCTTGGCTATCGGGAAAAGAAGGAGTGAGCGAACATTGCTTGTAGGGTCGGGACCAAGCGAGCTGGAAACAAGAAAAATTTTGGCGCACTATCCGGAAAATCTTTTGGATTCCCTAACGGTGATGTTTGCAACAGCAACTTGGTTTTCCTACACAATGTTTACTTTTTTGCAGCCCCCCCCATTTGCAAACCCTTCGGTACTCATCCTATTTGGCGACTTTTTGCCAAGAACATTTCTGGCATCAAAGTGGTTGATGATAACAGTACCTTTTGTGATTTACGGGGTAATGCGATACCTTTATGTAATTTATGAGAAAAAAGAAGGTGAATCGCCAGAAAGAGTGCTACTTAACGACTTACCCTTACTTTCAGCTGTACTCATCTGGACATTTTTAGTTTTTGTGGTTATTTATGGTGGCAATATCCTTCCTGTTAAAATTTTGAATTGGCTGCAATAGCAGCCTAAATAATTCCAATTAAAATTAGCATTGCTAAGATTACGAGGGCTAGTACGGCTACTTCTTTTTTGTACCTGAATTTATTTAGTTGTTCTCCGAAGTAAATCACAACAGTAATTTGCACCAAAGTTGCAGCATAAATACCGATCACTACAGCGAATCTATTTAATCTATCTCCTATGAATAAAGAGGCAAGAACTAGTGAATCATCTATAAGAGTTATGAGTGAAACGAGGAAACCAATACCGATTAGCTTGATAAATCGCTCGCGAGATAAATTTGTGCGTTGAAATCTTTCTCGTAATTTCTCATCTTGTCTGCCGATAAATACTTCAAAATAAACGGCTACTGCCAGTAGTAAAATTAGACCGGCAATGATAAGTCGGGTAAAGGGCAGTAAGTTTAGAAATGCAGATAGCGATACGGCAATCAAAAGAACAACTGTCAGGGCCAGTAGCGTGCCTATGGAAAAAGCGATCTTCCCCAGTTTGCCCCCGGTAATCTCCGCAATTAAAGGTACCCTTGTTAGGGTGTCATCAAAGCTAGCAAGAGCTTTAACAAAAAACCCCGCAATAAATTGCTGGAAGAATATCGAAAACATGAATTTAGTTTATCAAACTTTACTTAGAAGTTTAAGGAATTGCTTTGCAATCCAAGAGCTTTAGGCCTATTTCTTCGTCGAACTTGCGATTGATTTCTGTGTCTAAATTTGTCAGGTAAACTTCACAAGTTGCACCAACTGTAGCCTCTTTTAAATGACCGCCGACGCAAGCAAAGTTTTCGTCTGCCAAAACTGTATGGATGTGGAGGAAAGGTTTGCCGTCAACTAAAGCAACATTACCTATAAGACTGGCAATTTCGTGAGGGGTGTTAAATTGTTTGAAGCTGTAATTTTTTTTGTCGAGATGGTAAAAACCGATTTCGGCAGAGAGTACGGCACCTATCGCCCAAAGCTCGCCGGATTTGATTGTATTCTGACTGCAAAATGCGGTAAGGCTTTTAATAATCTCTTCACCTTTTTCTAGCCTTATCAGGTAGCGGTTATTGGTTTCTGTAAATTGCACTTAATTGGCTTGAATTGTTATTTCGATAGTTTGAGTTGAGGCTGGGTCGCCTTGCGAAATAAGACTGACAGGCACAGATGTGCTTGGAGGTACGCTGATAATGGAAATTGGGTTATCTATATCTTCACCGAAAAATACACTTGTAGCGCCTGTAGAAGCTTGCAGACTATAGGTTTTGGTTACGTTTGTAGGATTGTTTACTATTAGCACTGATAAATAGGCTTGTGAGGCATTTTGTCTCTCAAATGATATTTCGTATCTATCCCCTGTTTGTGAGAGGAACATGCCTGGGAATTTTTCTACTTGAGAAATTACTAAGAATGGCGTTTCGCTTCTCACCCCAGAAACTTGCGAAAAGTTGCGGGCAAAGTAAAAAGGGGTGGCGATCAGAGCAAGTAGAATCACTATAGCTGAGAAGTTTAATGTAGCTTTTAGTAAATGATGGTTAGCCATAAATTTCTAATTTCTAATTATTCTAATTTCTAATAAAATCCCAAAACCCAATTGGTAATTGGTTATTATTTAGAGCAATTAGTCATTAGGTTAATTAGGTCAATTTAAACAGTTTCCCTACTTATCTCCACTTCTTTTTCAACGTCGAGTGCAAATACCCAGGAAAAGTTGGCTGCGACTACAAATGCAATAATGGCAATTTGGGGGTAAGTTGTGCCTAGAACCGAAGACAGAATTAGAAAACCAACAGTTAGCCATAGAAATATCAACCAAATTGTGGCTTGATGGTACAAATGATAGCTTGGAGCGATAAGACTATCAAGGTTGAGACGTACAAGCCTAGCGTGCAGATTGGGATGAATATGGCTAGCATGGAAAAAATGGGCACGTACCAATACGAAGATTGTACCTAGAGAAGCTACTATAAGCATAGCTAAATTAGAGTAGTTTTCGGCTAGCGTATAATCTGCCATATTGCTAAAGTTGATTGCTGGTAGGAAGTTTAAGAAACCTTGAGTTTTAATTTCGAACGGTAGGTTAAACGCGAGGCTAGCTGCGTACAAACCAACCATCTTAGCCACTATTAAAACCAATACGGGAATTATGGTTTCATCGATAAGTTTCACTAAGGATTTAGCCACCATAATCTAAGTGTATCAGATTGTCGGTGTACCAGAGAATCGGTAGGTCGGAGCGTCGGTGAATCAGTATATCAGTTGGTCAGTGATTCAGTATTTCACTATGTCAAGTCTGAAGTTCTGACCCACCGATATACAGATACTTCGACTTGCAGACTCGCTGAAATTCTGGCCTTCTGACTAACTGAATTTTCTGATTCTACTCTACTTTCTGCGCATAAGCAGCTGAGATCCAGCCAGATTGGCCAGCCTCGCCAGCTCGCTCGCCCCGCTGTGACGCAGGGCTAGACGGGCCTTCAAAGCTAATTTGAAACCATTCCTTGGTTTCCTGCAAAATTTTGTATTCGTTGCCTGAAGTTACCCTGCCAATTTCTTCGCTTGAAAGTGATGGATCTTTTCTTACCTTTAAGAATCCTTGTGGTGTATTTAGAACCAAAACGCGCTCAGTTTCGAGTTTTGGAGGCTCTTTAGAATTTATGCCAATTCCTTTGGCTATTTGCGAAGCAAGTGTAACATCAGCTAAAACTTGGTATTTAGAGGAGGTTTTAACCGCAAACTCCCGTTCAACGTAGCCTTCTTTTACTAGTTGAATTTTATGATCACCCATTTCAATATCTTTTGTTAGAATCGGTGTTTTACCAGAATAGCTTCCGTCAATAGTCACGTCAGCCTCACTCGGGAGTGAAATTATAAATAGACCGTCTTTGCCTGATACTAGAGATAAGTTCTCTCCAGATTGGGCAAGGTAATTCGAGGCTAATTCACGATTAACTACGGTCAAAGTTCCCTCAGAAAGCGTTATTTTATCTACATAACTTGTCTCGGAAACAGTCACTTTGAGTGTATATTCTCCTTCTTTGAGTTGATCGGAGAAAAATGGTGTTTTACCTATGTGCTTACCATCAAGAAAGACTGAGGCTTCAGGTTTGGCTGTTACCTGCAGTGCGGCTGGATTTGAAAAGCCGATAGCTTGGCAACCACTGAGAAGTACAATAAGTGATAATTGACATGTGACTATCGACAGAAATTTAAGATATTTTTTAGCGTTAGTCGCCCGCCTGCCAGCGACTGAAGTCGCAAACTCTGTCGGGCAGGTTAGACCTTTAGCGCTGCGCGTGACACGGGGCATTAAGTTAATCATATCAAATATTTTATGTTGATTAGGACCTGACAATTATCACTTATAGCGGTAGAGTGATAAAGCATTTGAAGCTAAATTTCAGCTCCTGATAAGGATTTTTTGGCATCTTTCTTTAATTACTATCGGTCTATTTTATTTACAGATGAGGACTTGACCCTTCGATTAACTTAGGGTCTTCGAGCTTGCTATACTCGCCCTTGACAAATGAGTTTAATATGTGCTATTATCCCCGTTTGTAAATTCTCCACTATGGGTTAAAACCCCATATACTCCCCGAACAGTAGAAAACATACTTGTTTGGGTTAATGATGGTTTTGACCTTAAGGGGGGAATTTAAATGTATTTGAAAAACTTAGAAGTACCGGATATTTACCCCGCACGTTTTGCGGGGCTTGTTAGGAAAATATTGACTGCCCATATACCCACGGGTAAATTGGGCAACGTTGTCGACTCTATCTCCAAGGCAAAATGCGTTCAAATAGCAAGTGGGCTTGCACGAATGGATGCTATACCTGGTGTGAGTTTGGTTTCTAAGCATTCATACAGATTCATTCGTGAACAGATTGCAATTCGTCCACGAGCGAGACTAGCGGCTATAAGTGTGCTTATACTTGCTTTAGCTTTAGTTGCGGCTAATAGAGGTGTCGATGAACTTCGTTCTAAAAAGCCTGAGATTAAGGTTAACGGCCAAGCTATATTGGTTGCAGAAGCACGACCTATTGATGAAGAAGCTCGAATTGACTCTGAGATTGGTTACAAAGAATCTCCTTTTGATTTTAAGATGCCTGTTCAAGGCTACATATCTCAAGGTTACCATGGTGGCCACCGAGCGATTGATATTGCATCAGGCAGGGTAGGTGTACCTATTGTTGCTTTAGGCGACGGTCGCATTGAATTTGCTGGATACCTGGCTGACGGAAAAGGTAACGTCATTATTGTTGATCACGGTGATGGTCTTAAATCCCTTTACGCTCACATGGATAAAATTATGGTTGGTGTTGGAAGCCAGGTTGATTCAAGCACGGCTCTTGGTACTGTAGGTTTAACCGGTAGAACTACTGGTGCCCACGTCCACTTGGAAATCTACGATAACGGCATAGCTGTTGACCCTGAAAAAGTACTTCCTGAAGCGGATAATCCACTTGGTTTGGTTCCGAAAGCTCAACCTAGCGACGGCTAAGTCGAGAGAGAACGCAACTTAAATTCCCCTTCAGAATTTTTTTCGTCTTCCTCATCATCGTCGTCTTCATCTTTTGAACTGCCCGTTCCTTCCAGCTTTTCGGTTAATTCATCAATCCAAATTTTAAACTGCAGTGGATTACCGATGTTTTCAATGACAATTTCCCGCTGGTCATAACCGGCTGTAATTATGACTAAGTGGCCACTGTTAAATAAAAAGCGCTGAAAAAAAGACTGTTCCACAGTAACGTGGGTAATACGAATCAAGGGGGCTGTCAAAATTTTTCTTGAGAATATTCCCCGGATAATCATAAATCTTCTATCTGTTAAGACGTAAGTAAAAGACTGCCTCATACGCAGGAGATGACTGTATTTGGGGGTGTCGTAAATAAGCCATAAAATCGCCGGGATGGTAATAAACTTAAGCCATGGATACTGGGTTATTTCGAAATATCCAAAGAACATAAAAATGCCTGCGTAAGTTAGGATTAAGGGAACAAATAAAAGAATGAATAGACTAATAAGAAAATATCGTTTGCCTATTCCCGTGATGATAATCAACTTTTCATTTGGGCTTAAATAATTCGCAACTCTTTTTTTTTGGTGTTTACTAGGCGGTTCGGGTAACATCTTAATTTCAGTTTAGCCCGTTCGACAAGCTCAGGGCAAGCATTTCGTATTAGAAGTGGGAAATGGGAGCGTGGATTATTGAAGCGAGAAGTGAAAAATCTGCTAAGATTAATTTTATGGAGGAGGGATCATCGAGAAGTATTATTGCGAAATTAGGAGTAGCAATTTTGGTAATTGCGTTAATTGATTTATTTTTTCTTAATTACTGGGTATTAAAAAGTGGAAAGTTGAAAGTGGAGAGTGGAAAGTCGGATGAAGTAAGGGAGATCGAACCGGAGGCATCTCCTTCGCCTGTCGAGTCTGACTCGACGCATTCCTCGTCACCCGCTCCGCCGCCAGCTGGAGCAACTGAGACGACAACTATAGTTGAAAAAGAAACAGTTATCCAAACTGCTCAAAAAGAAATATTTATTCCGATTGGTTCGGGTAGTTTGAAGAAAAAAGATTGGGACGATATTGCCGGGCTTGAGGTGACTATCGATACAACCAAATATAGAGAAATCGATTCTATTATTTTTGAAGCCACAATTTGGCCGGAAGGCGGTAATGGTCGTGCTTATGCCAGGCTTAAGAATATTTCTGATAGTAATCCTTTAGTAGAAAGTCAGATATCTCACGCAGGTGCAACCGGAGAGCTCAAAACTTCAGGCAATATACCAATGCCTTCAGGTTCAAAGAAATATGGAGTTCAGGCAAAAACGGATATTGAAAATTTTGAAGCGCACGTGGAAAATGCGAGAATTAAGATTACCCTTCGATGAACTCAGGGCAAGATCTGAAGTGATTTAGTGATGAGAAGGTTCGTGATGAGCAGATTATAAGAAGTAAGACTAATTAGCTCAATGCTAAACTGCTAAACTCCTACGATCGAAGATCGTATTAATAATCGGGCATGCCGCCTGGGGGCATTCCGGCACCCGGCATGTCTTTCTTTTCTTCCGGAATATCGGTAATAAGTGCTTCGGTAGTTAATAACATCATTGCAACAGATGCTGCATTCTGTAGGGCAGAACGGGTAACTTTAACAGGGTCAATAATTCCGGCTGTAGTTAAGTTTTCGAACTTACCGGTCAGTGCATTGAAGCCAAAATCACCTTGGGCTTTCTCAACCTCTTTAACAACCCAGCCTGCGTCCACACCTGAATTTTTAGCAAGCATTCTGAGAGGTTTTGTAAGAGCGTCACGCACAATTTCAATACCTATTCGCTCGTCGGTTGAACCATTTGATGAGATAAGTTTGTCGAGAACTTTTCTAGCTCGAACCAGTGCAACTCCCCCGCCTACAACGTAACCCTCTTCTACGGCTGCTTTGGTTGCGTGAACCGCATCGTCTACTCTTTCTTTTTTCTCCTTAAGTTCAATTTCGGTTGCTGCACCAACATTAATTACTGCTACTCCTCCTGTTAACTTGGCAAGGCGCTCTTCTGCCTTTTCGCGGTCGAAATCACTATCTGTAGTTTCGATTTCTTTTCGAATTTGTTTGATTCTTCCTTCGATTGCAACTTTACTGCCTTTACCTCCAATGATAATAGTATTGTCTTTGTCACTAACTACTCGGTCTGCCCTACCTAAGTCTTCAACCGTGACTGATTCAAGCTTTCTACCCATATCTTCGGAAATTACATTACCGCCAGTTAAAGTTGCAATGTCGTCGAGCATTTCTTTTCTTCTGTCACCGAATCCCGGAGCTTTGATTGCCAAGACATTGAAGGTTCCACGAAGCTTATTAACAACAAGCGTTGCCAAACCTTCACCTTCGACTTCGTCGGCAATAATAACTAGATTTTTGGAGATTTTTACAAAATTTTCTAAAAACTGTAGAAGATCGTTTAACGATGCAATTTTTTGATCGGTGATGAGGATGTGTGCATCTTCTATAACTGCTTCCATTTTATCCGGATCAGTCACAAAATATGGCGAAACAAAGCCGCGGTCAAATTCCATTCCTTCTTTAAATTCAACATCAAGTTCGAGGCCTTTGCCTTCCTCAACCGTGACTACACCATCAGGGCCAACTTTTTGCAGAGCATTGGTAATTAATTTTCCGATTTCCCCGTCGGCTGCAGAAATGGTAGCGATTTTTTCGATTTCATCGTTACCGGCTACTTTTTTTGCACCTTTTTTGAGTTCCTCAACAACAATAGTGGTAGCTTTTTCGACTCCCTTTTTAAGAATCATTGGGTTAACACCGGCTGTAATATTTTTGAGGCCACCGTCAACAATTGCTTGAGCTAAGATTGTAGCTGTGGTCGTACCATCACCCGCGACATCATTGGTTTTGCTGGCCGCTTCTTGGACAAGTTGGGCACCCATATTTTCAAAGGGGTCTTCAAGTTCGATTTCTTTAGCGACAGTTACGCCGTCGTGGACAACATTGGGAGCGCCCCATTTTTTGTCGAGGGCAACGTTTCTGCCCTTGGGACCAAGTGTGGTTGCTACAGCAAATGCGAGCTTGTCGACTCCTGCTTTCAGTTTGGTTCGTGCGTCTTCGCTGTAAAGTATTTGTTTTGCCATAATTAGGTTTGTGGGAATGTGGGCTGGTGGGATAGTAAGTACCTACTGACCTACCATCCTACTTACCTACTTTCCCGATATCACTGCCATTAAGTCTTCAAACTTAATAAGCAGTAATTCTTTGCCGCCATCTTTAATTTCATTACCGCCCCATTTTTTGTAAACGACCTTGTCACTTACTTTAACCGGGCATTTGACAGTTTTACCCTCTTCAACGCTATCCGGCCCGCAGGCTATTACTTTACCTTCTTGAGGTTTTTCTTCGGCTGATTCAGGGAGTACAATTCCTGAAGCAGTTTTAGTTTCTTTAGGAGCAGGATCAATTAAAACGTATCCGGCGAGTGGTTTAATCATTGTTAATCGTTAATGGTTAATAGTTTTGAGCAGTAAATATAGCAGAGATTTTTAAAAAGCGCAAGCACTAATGCATTGCGACTGCTAGAATTATAGCAAGGAATTTATTTTTGTCAAGGGTTTAAATAATAAAATTGATTTTTATCTAATAAGCGAATAAAATAATACTTGAAACATGGCTGGGCAAGAACGTAGACAATCGCGAAGATCGCCTCCAGGAGAATTTACGTTTGGGTTTATGGAGCAATATAAACAGTTTCAAAGAGATCAAGCTTTTCTTAATAATCAACGAGAGCAATTGACGAGTCAACATCCAGAACAATGGGTGGCCATTTACAATGAAGAGGTTGTAGCCATTGCTGGCAGTCAGGAAGATTTATGGGCTGAACTTGGAAATAAAAATATATCTAAAAATTTAATTGCTTGCGACAGAATGAAAATGACCCCACTTTAACGATATTATTATGGTTGAAAATGCAAGACAACGAGCTATGGAAAGCTTTCGACAGTTTGAAAAAGATTGTGACTTTCGGAACGCACATTTAGATGAGTGGCATCAAGAGCATGGTCACCAATGGGTAGCGGTTTTTCAAGAAGAGCTGGTAGCAACAGCAGGGTCGAAACAGAAATTGTACGAGGAGCTTGAAGTTAAAGGCATTTCCAAAAAAGAAGCAGTCCGCGCCAAACTGGGAGTACCTCGCACTATACCGCATTGATATTAACTACTTTTTCTTCTTCCCTTTATTTTTAACTTTCGCAATAGCTTGCAGAAAAGCCATGTAAAGAGGATGGGGATTGAGAGGCCGGCTTTTGAGCTCCGGGTGGAATTGGACGCCAAGGAAGAAGGGGTGATCACCAATTTCTAAGGATTCAACTAGTTTATTGTCGCGGGTTGTAGCGGCAATTATCATACCTTCTTTTTCAAATTTTTCCCGATATGCATTGTTGAATTCATAGCGGTGTCTGTGGCGTTCGCTGCCGTGGACAGACTTATAAGCTTTTTCAATTATCGTACCTTTTCTCGCCTTAAAATCCCACGATCCTAGACGCATGGTTCCACCCAAATCCTTCCCTGATATTTTATCTTTCTGATCGGCCATAACATCGATAATTGGATGTTTCGAAGATGGATTAATTTCGGTAGTGTTTGCGTCTGTTAAACGAAGTACGTTTCTGGCAAATTCAACCGCTGCCAGTTGCATTCCATAGCAAAGCCCAAAATAAGGCAAGTTTGATTCACGAGCGAACTTGATTGCGGTAATTATTCCTTCTACCGCACGAGATCCAAACCCTCCGGGCACAACTATGCCGTCGAAACCAGCCAAGACCTTAACACCTTCCGTTTCAATTTGTGTAGAGTCTATCCATGAAATTTTAGGTTTGAAACCATTCGCCGCCGCTGCGTGTTTTATGGACTCTATGACGGAGAGGTATGCATCGGACAATGTGAAATCACCTGTTGTAAAGTACTTCCCTACCATTGCAATCTTGGCTGTTTTCTTCGCAATGAGTGCGTCATTAACCATTACTTTCCATTTAGAAAGATCGCTTGCTTTGGGTTTGAGCTCAAGTTTATCGAGAATTTTGCTTGAAAGGCCTTGATTTTCAAAATTAAGAGGCACCTGATAAACATTTTCGACATCAGGAGCAGAGATAATATCTTCAGGGTGTAAACCCACCGCGATGGCAATTTTTTCTTTTCGTTTTGCATCGACCGCCACAGTTGAGCGGGCAAGTACAAAATCTGCCGGAATTCCTGATGATGCTAATTGTTGAATAGACATTTGGGCTGGCTTACTTTTCATCTCTCCTATTGATGAGGGAATTGGTAAGTAAGTTAAATGAACATGTACGGCATCACTGGGATTTTGAAGTTTGAGTAGCCTGTTTGCCTCTAAAAATAAAAGGTTTTGGTACTCCCCTACAGTTCCGCCTATTTCAAAAACAATTATGTCCGCTTTATTCTTTTTAGCGCACCTTTCTACTCTATCGATTATTTCCCGGGGAGGGTCTTGAAAAAACTCGACTGTTTTGCCTTCATATTCAAGAGCTCTTTCCTTCTCTATTATGGTTTTGAAAATCTGCCCGGTAGTCATGTAATTAGAAGAGTTAAGGTTTTGATTAAGGAAACGCTCGTAGTTTCCAAGATCTTGATCACATTCCATACCATCGTCAAGCACGAAAACTTCGCCATGTTCAATTGGATTCAGAGTCCCAGCATCAACGTTCAAATATGGGTCGGCCTTCATGGCAGTTACATTGAAGCCACGGGATTTTAAAAGAAGAGCAATTGAAGATGTGGCTATACCTTTACCAATCCCGGATATTACTCCGCCGGATACAAAGACGACTTTAGTATTCATAATAAGATTTTCAATCTTGCGGTCCTCGTCCTTCGATAAGCAGAGCTTTTCTTCGAATAAACTCAGGACTGCGGGCCTAAAAAAATCCTCCTTCATCCTTATTCTATCAGGACTTCGGAGGATACCCCACGTTCAGTTAACATGAACGTGGCCCACTATAATTTTCGCAAAATTGAGGCTGATTGTCAATATTAGAGGTTAAGAGCTTGCTGAAAACCTTCTAGCTTTGACCATGCATGGAAGGGTTGTTACAGTAAACCAGTGATTGTCATCCTGAACTTGTTTGCCCTGAGTGAAATCGAAGGGATTCAGGATCTAAGCTCAGATTCCGAAACCCTTCGGCTTCGCCACGTCTGACGTGGCTTCGCTCAGGACGAGCGAGTTCGGAATGACTAGAATCGATAGGTTGTCAGCAAACTAAGATTAATTTTGGACACAGAATTAACAACCTAAATTAAAGTTTACTAATAGACTGGAAGATTTCCGCCAAATTTTTGGCTGTGTCTTCCAATACTTTAGAAGGCGGGGTGCCTTTGAATGTTTTATCTATGGCTTCTTTATACGCTCCAATTATCTGGTCGTTGAGACCATTGTCGAAGGTGTCTGAAGCCATCGGGAATGAGTGCATAAATGGTGCATCGGTGACGTAGGCTCCGGCTATGGGGTCAGAAGCTAATTGTTTAGCAAGTTCCTTCTTGGGATACGGCATTCCAATTACCCTGCCCGGTGTTTTAGCCGATTCACTGTAAAGCTTAATTAAGGTTGAGTCTTTTTGAAGATATTTCAAAAACTCGAATGCTTCTGCGCGTTTATTTTTGTCTTTTATCTGACTGGATACGCCTACCGCCCAGTAACTTCCCCAGCTAACACTACCATCTGTTAATTGAGGCACGGGTGAGACTCTAAATTTAAGTTGAGGATTTTCTCTTTTTATTTCGGCAGCTCTCCAGCTAGGACCGAGATACATCGCCAAGCTACCACTGTAAAAAGCAATTGTAGAAGGAGGCATCGCGTCATCCCATACGCGACTTCCTCCTTTAGCGAAGTGGGTATAATAGTCTAGGGCATCTGCACTTTGTTGGTCAGTAGGTCTTTTAAGATTACCTCCATTTTGCAAAATCATCAAACCTAAAATATCTGAAAAGTGGTCGACATTTGTTGACGTACCTAAAGCTATTCCAGCTGTTCTTATATTGCCCGCCCTGTCTTTTACAGTTAACTTGGCAGCTGTCTGAGCGAGTTCTTGCCACGTAGCCGGCGGTCCAATCACTCCAGCTGCTTGGAACAAATCTTCGTTCCAATAAAGACCAAGTCCATCTACACCCATTGGTGCACCAATAAATTCTTTACCAGAATTTCTCAGATCGCTGAAAATAGTTTGGAAGTAATTTGCCTGAAACTCTTGCTGAGAAATAACACTCTGGGGAATTGGAGATAGTTCCTCAATCAGCATGGGCGTCCACGTATTGTGAAATTGAAATATATCCGGCCCGACACCCGACTGGATTCTGGCTTCGATAGTTTCACGATATTGTTGAGGGCTTTGTTTTTGGTATTCGATATCAACGTAAGGTTTAATTTGTTTGTATTCTTGGCGAATTTGATTCATCACAGTAGCGCTATCCCATGTTCCCCAATACTTCAAAGTTATATATTCCGGCTGTCCACCGGTAAACCAAGTACACCCAGACAGAAACAGAGAAAATGCAATAATCGTGAGCAGTTTAAAAGGCAACATTATTTAAGTGGCAGTGAATTTTTGTATTCCTGTTAATTAATATAATATCATAGAGCTAGCCGTAACTCGTTCGTAAAATCAATGAAACTAAAAAAAGATCGCTTTGAGAAGATTCTCAAGACATTTACAATTACGTTTTTTTCACTCTCCACGCTCTTTTTGATCTACGCAGTTTTGTTCGCAAACAAAGCCTTGCCCAACACATATTTTGCAAACTTGAATGTTGCTGGCAAAAACCAAAATCAAATTTCTAATGTGGTAGACGCTCGTATAGACAGTTTTAAAGACAGAAAACTATCAATTTTGGTTGGAGGTAAAATCATCAATCATTCGCCTCAAGAGTTAGGCATTACGTACGACAGTAACACTACAAAACAAAAAATACTGGATATAACATTTACTGAAAATCCACTTGAGGGCTACAAGAATAGATTGCGTGCGCTATTTATTATAACTAGAATAGCTCCGAACTATTCAATAGATCACTCTAAACTAAATAATATTCTTGATAAACATCTCGACGAACTAGAAAAAGCGCCGATTAATGCAACTATAGGTTTCGTTGACGGTGAACCTCAAATCAGAAACGAGCAGCGAGGTATTGTCGTAGATAGAAGCAAATTACTAAGCGATCTAGTGGGTAGGCTTGATAATTTTTCTCCGGAACCGATAACAGCTGTGTATATTGAAGACAGGCCTAAGATTAGAAGTGAAAAAGCACAAGCCGCATTTGAAAAGGTAAGTTCCCTAAATAACCAGAGGATTATTCTCTCACACAAGTTCGATACTTGGAGCTTAAGCGGCGAGACCCTCTCTGGCCTGCTTGAGTTTTATCCTGGCGGAATGGTTAATGGTCAATACTTATCCTTACGAGTGAATTCTATTCCTCTTGTTATTTTGGATATTAATTTTAAAGACAAAGAAGAACCGGTTCTGCAGGTCCAACTCAACGAAGAAAAAGTATCTAATTTTATTGATGATATGGCAATCGTTATTAATAAGCCGACCGTTGATGCTAATCTGGAATTCGACGGAGTAAAAGTAAGCAAATTTACACCCGCTCAAGATGGGCAAGCTCTTGATAGAGAGTTGACACATTCTTTAATTCTGAACGCTGTTTCAATTGACAACATAAACGCAGAAAGTAAAGTCGCTATTAAGCTTCCTGTAGACGTAACTCGAGCAAAAATAGTCAATGAGGAAATTAATTCTTTAGGTATAAAGGAAGTAATAGCCAGCGGAGTTTCTTATTTTGCCGGGTCTATTGCCAATAGAGCTTTCAATATCGGACTTGGTTCGCAACTTATAAACGGGACGGTAGTTGCGCCGGGAGAAACATTTTCTTTTAACAAGCTGGTTGGACCGGTTTCTGCCCAGCAAGGATTTAAAGAAGCATACGTGATTAGTAAAGGAAGAACTGTACTTGATGACGGGGGAGGGATTTGTCAGGTTTCCACGACTGTCTTTCGAGCTGCTTTGAATGCCGGTTTACCAGTTGAGGCTAGAACTGCGCACGCATATCGTGTTTCCTATTACGAACAAAAAGGCTTTGCGCCGGGTTTTGATGCCACAATTTGGTCGCCTACTGTTGATTTAAAATTTAGAAACGATACAAATCACCATATACTTGTACAAGCTACTGTTAACACTACCCAATCCAAATTGCAGATCGATATTTACGGAACAAGTGATGGCAGACGCGTCGAACTATCGGATCCAGTTCTTTCCAATAGGAAACCAGCTCCCGAACCCTTGTATCAAGACGATCCGACGCTAGCCAAAGGAGTTGTCAAGCAAGTTGATTGGGCAGCGGAGGGGTTAACTTCGGTATTTACCAGAAAAGTCTTTCGCGGTGATGAGCTTTTAATAGATGAAGCTTTTAAATCAAACTTTCGGCCATGGCAAGCTGTATACTTGGTGGGGACAGGTAGCTGAGCAATGCTCAGGAATTTCTAATTTCTAATGATATGATTCAAAGCATTCTGAACGAAAAATTAATAACCGAT
>MFBV01000034.1 GCA_001776505.1 Candidatus Curtissbacteria bacterium RIFCSPLOWO2_02_FULL_40_11
GCAAGAGCCTGCCCAATTCATTTCCCCATTTAAAAAATCAAAGGTAGAAAATATAACTTTTTTAGGTTATGCCGATGCAAAGGAATCGGATGATCCTTTTAAAGCGGCATATGAGGTGGCAAGGCTGTGCGCGGAAGAAGGATACACTATAGTAAATGGAGCAGGTCCAGGAATTATGAAAGCTTCAACCTTAGGTGCACACAAAGGTGGCGGACGGGCAATTGGTGCGACTTTTTACCCTAAAGATATTCCGATGTTTGAAGGTAGAGATGAAACGAACAAAGTCGATGAGCTTTTGGTTGAAGACAGTTATTTGGAGCGCACATTAAAACTTTTAGAAATCGGGCAGATTTTTGTAATTTTTAATGGTGGAACCGGAACAATTTCCGAATTCGGCATGGCTTGGGGTCTTGCCAGGTTGTATTTTGGTCATCACAAACCATTGATTTTGTATGGAAATTTCTGGCAGGAGATAATTTTTGCTTTTACAAAAGGTATGTATATTCGCCCGGAAGAGCGAATGGTATTTAAAATAGTAAATAAACCCGATGATGTAATTGAAGCAATTGATGAATTTAAAGATGAAATTGCTCAAGAAAATCATATGCATAAAAAATCAAAGTTCTCGATTTAAGTATGAAAAATAGATTTGATATTATAACTATAGGTGATTCTACAGTTGATACTTTCATCAAAATTCATGAAGCTACTATTGAATGTGATATTGACAAAAAAAATTGCAGAATTTGCATGGAATACGGCGGTAAAATCCCAGTTGAATCAATTTCTTATGGCATTGCCGGCAATGCGGCAAATGTTGCAGCCGGATGTTCAATTCTTGGAATGAAAACGGCAACTTATACACATATAGGAAAAGACTGGCAAGGTGCAATGATTAAAAAACAGCTAGAGAATTTTAATATTTCCACTGATTACGTAATTTTAGAAGACAAAAAAAGATCGAATCTTTCTGTTGTATTAACTTATCAGGGAGAGAGAACCATTTTTGTTTACCACCAGGATTGGTTTTATCATCTGCCAAAACTCGAGTCCGCCGACTGGGTTTATTTAACGTCGTTATCAGAAACCTTTACTGATTCGAACATAATAGATGAAGTTGCCCATTATGTAGATAATAGCGGTGCTAAATTGGTGTTTGCACCAGGTACTTATCAGATTAAAGCAAATGTTAAGCGTTTCAAAAATACGCTTGAGAGATGTCATATTTTTATATGTAATTTGGAAGAAGCTAAAGACATCTTAGAAATTAAAGTCTCAGACAATATCTCTATAAGGGACATCCTCGACAAACTTCATTCTCTGGGCCCAAAAATTATAGTAATTACAGATGGTGAAGAGGGTTCCTATGCGTCTGATGGTCAAAGGTATCTGAGATTGGGAGTATTTCCAACAAAGTTAGTCGAGAAAACCGGGGCGGGAGATTCGTATGGAAGTGCTTTTATCGCTGCTTTAAATCGTCGATTAGATTTGGGTGAAGCAATGGCGTGGGGGACGATTAATTCCTCTCACGTTATTCAAGAAATTGGTGCTCAAAATGGTCTATTGGACATTAATGGTATTGAAAAGTATCGAAAAACTTTGACAGAATTGATGGCTACCAATCTATAAAATAGCTTAGAATAAAATTAATGCCCAAAGTATATGTTGCCGGAAAGATTCAGGACAATGGTATAGAACTACTCAAGCGAAAAGGTTTTAAAGTAGATTTAAACCTCACCGATAAAGATTTAACCCGAGAAGAGCTTAAAGATATCTTTTCCAAATACGATGCAGTAATCACCATGCCTACCGATAATGTTGATAGTGATTTGCTTTCTTCTGCTTCCAAAAATTTGAAAGTTATCGCAAATTATGCCGTTGGCTATGACAATATTGACGAAAGAGCAGCAAAAAAAAGTGACATCGTAGTTTGCAATACTCCGGGAGTTGCTAATGAAGCTGTAGCCGAACACACTTTTGCAATGATTTTTGCACTTAATAAACAACTTAAAGTGGCCGACCGCTTCGTTCGTGAGGGAAATTTTAAACAGTGGGACCCAAACGCTTTCCTTTCACATCAGCTGTGGGGACAAACAATTGGCATAATTGGGTTGGGCAGAATCGGCACTTTCGTTGGCCAAATTGCTTTTGGCGGTTTTAAAATGCATATACTCTACTTTGATATTGCACGCTCGGAAGATTTTGAGCTACTTTGCGAAGCAGAGTATACGGATATGAGATCTGTTCTAAGTTTGTCGGATATCGTAACACTTCATGTACCACTAACAACAGATACACGGGGAATGATAAGCACTGAGGAATTGAAGCTTATGAAAAAAACGGCGCTGCTAATAAATACGTCTCGAGGACCGGTAATAGACGAGAAAGCACTTATTTGGGCACTCAAAGAAAAAGAAATCGCAGGTGCAGGTCTTGATGTTTACGAGCATGAACCAGAAGTATCTGCCGAGCTAATTAAAATGAGCAATGTAATATTAACTCCTCACACTGCATCTGCAACCATTGAAACCAGGGAAAGAATGTCCGAGCTTGTTGCACAAAATATAATTGACGTTTTTGAAGGAAGAGAACCGGTTGGATTAGTTAACTAAACTAAATCTTGAAGTTCCGATTGATAAACTAGCGCTTTTAAACCTGCCCTTGTTGAACTTGAAAGATCGTATGCTGCTCTTTCGCCCATTAAATCGACCTCATCTCTTATATATGATCTGATAATATCTTCAGAAATTGACTTTAATAGACCTACTTTTAAACCTTCTGAGAGTTCCTTTCTAACTAGTTTTTCAGCGTGCAAGTGATTTCCATGCGCGTTTTGATATGCTCTAACTCGAAGCTTTTCAGAAGCATCAGCAGTCATTGCTACACTATCTAATTCAACTGATTCTCCAGCAAAAGCTGCTGCTCTGGCACCCATTAAATTTTGATGAATTTGCAAACCCTGCATAAATGGCACAAACATGTGCTCTCTCCACCAAATATCAACCAGCCAGTTCTCCAAACCCTGTCTCTTTTCTCCCTTAGATCTTTTTAATCCTAAAGAGGGTGTTTCTCGAGAAGTATTGTCTACCACTCTTTCCTTGCCGCTTCCGCTCACATGAATAGACACATTAACTTTCATAGAAAAAAATTATACGCTCGATAGTTTATTATTTCAAAGAGTAATATTTTTAAAAAGTTTAATTTTAGGAATTGATCCCAGATTATCAACGGACACTACGTCGATTCTTTCGAGATCAGGCAGCTTTAAATATTTTCTATTATTTCGGTAAAATTTTGCGGTTCTTTCTATAAATTTTATTTTCCTTAAAGTAACGGCTTCTTCCGGTCTACCATAATTGTAATTTTTTCTGGTTTTGACTTCTATATAAACTAAAGCACTATCCTCAAGCGCAATGATATCTATTTCACCGCCTCTGATGCGAAAGTTTCGCTCAACAATTTTATATCCCTTTTTCTTTAGAAAATCACAGGCTATGTCTTCTCCTTGATTACCTTGCTGGATTTTATTCACGAAACTAGGTAGCTTAAGTTGAATGACGTGCGATGAATAGGTGCAAATCCATATGCTTTAATCATTTGCTGATGCACTTTTGTGCCGTATCCTTTGTGTTTTTCGAACCCATAATTTGGAAATTTTTTTGAAAGTTGCGACATTAACTTGTCTCGATATATCTTAGCTATGATTGATGCCGCGGCAATGCTAGCAGACTTTTCGTCTCCTTTTTTTATCGCGAGTTGTTTATTTTTTGGAAAATAATTTACATAAAAAGCATCGACTAAAAAATAATCAGGAGTAATTTTAATATTTCTAATAACACTTCTGAAGGAGGCTTGTGTTGCTTTTCCAATCCCTATTTTGTCGATTCTGGCGTGAGACACTTCTACTATTTTTATCGCGAGTGCTTTTTGAGTAATAAATTTTGCAAATTGTGCACGTTTTGTGGGACTAATTTGTTTGGATTCAGCAAAACCCTTTGGAATTTCAAAATCCTTAGAAAGAATCACCCCCGCAGATACCAGTGGCCCTGCCCAAGAACCTCTACCAACTTCGTCTATACCAACTATATGTTTTACGCCTTGCTGCCATAATTTTTCTTCGAAGCTAAGATCTGGCGGGATCATTGAAAATTTTGCTCAACTTACCTATTTTCCTTCCTTAGATGAGTAAGCTTTGCGCGTCTGACTTTACCCTTGTTAACAACAGTGATTTTTTCAATAATAGGGGAGTTGATCGGAAATATTCGTTCGACATTGACTCCAGCACTCGCATTTTTTTGAACAGTAAAAGTCTTATTTTGTTTTTCTCCGCGAAGAGCCAATACTACACCTTGAAACGGTGTTGCGTGAACCTTGTTGTCTTGAGGGTCCTTTGTAAATACTTTCACAGTGTCCCCTACTTTGAAATTAGTTAAATTCATGGTTTATAAGTATATTCGACGCTATCTAAAAAGTAAAATCAGATACCCGTGCGGTAGATAATTATATCAATTAGCTATTTGACATCCAAGACTAGTCAAGGATTCTTTAAGCGTGGGATTCTTTTCTGTGCCAAACGGTACCGGAATACGCCTAGACTTGCTTTCCCCTCCCGGTAAAACCAAATAGGTCGGCAAATCACCAGGGTTAGCTTTTAATAGTTCATATATCCTAGACAGTAAAACCCTGTCTGCGCTTTTGGGGATTACGATTTCAAATTCTTCTTGAGGTACATCGCTTTCCCTCTTCTCATTTTCTAAAGGACTTATATTTTCTGCAATCACAATCGGCGTTTCGTCATTGGATTCCAGTTTGCCACTAATTACTACGATCTGATCGGACAAAATAATATCTCTTGCTGTTGAATACACTTTAGGAAAAACTAAAACATCAATGCTACCTGTTGTATCTTGTAATTTTAAAAAACACATATCTTCTTTTTTCACCTTTGTTACAGTATTGCGAATAGACGCTATTATTCCACCTATTTTCAATTGTCTTTCCTCTCTATTAAAAAGGTCGATATCCCCAATTTTTGTGGAAACCACTTTTGAAAGTTTGCCGGAAACTTTTTTTAAAGGATGTTCTGTGAGATAAAAACCAAGAAGCTCTCTTTCCCAGGATAATATTTCTTCGCGAGGAGCTTCTTCAACTGATTCAAGAACCGCATTAATAGATGCAAGAGAAGATGACGACCCGCTTTCTAGTTCAGTCTCGTTAAACAAGCTTCCTTGACCTGTTGAAATTGATTTAGAAAGAGTACTACCAGATGCTTTAATCTCCTCCAACACACGCAGCATTGCATTTCTTTTTCCGAACCTATCCATAGTTCCAGCTTTGATTAAGCTCTCCATAGTTTTTCTGTTTACTACTCGCAGATTCACTCTTCTAACAAAGTCGTCTAGAGTCTTGAACTGCCCTTTTGTTTCTCTTTCAGAGAAAATTGCTTCAATTGCGGCTTTGCCTACGTTTTTAATTGCTGATAACCCAAATCTTATACCTTGTTTCATGTACTTTTTGCCTTTTTGCTTGCCTGAAGCTTTGGTGGCGTCTTCTATGGAAAATCCTGTTTGGGATTCATTAATGTCCGGCGGGAGAACTAAAATACCCATTTTAGAACATTCATATACAGCTGCTGAAATTTTATCCGGATCATCAGACTCGGCGGTCATAACTGCAGTCATGAATTCTACTGGAAAATTTGCTTTCATATAAGCCGTTTGGTAGGCAATAATAGCGTAGGATGCCGCGTGTGCTTTATTAAAACCGTATGCGGCAAAAGGTTCAATTAGTTTAAACAGGTCTTCGGCTTTTGAGCTAGTCATACCGTTTTTAATACAGCCTTCTACAAATTTTTCTTTTTGTTTTGTCATTTCTGCCGGAATCTTTTTACCCATAGCCTTTCTAAAATTGTCCGCTTCCTCCCAGCTGTAACCAGCAATATTTATAGCCGTCAAAAGAACATCGTCCTGATAAACAATTACTCCGTATGATTGTTCAAGGTAATTTTCCATACGTGGATCAAAAAATATTATTTTTTTGCGACTGTTTTTCCTCTCAATAAATTCGGGAATCGAGTTCATTGGCCCTGGGCGAAACAAAGAAATCATAGCCATAATGTCAAAAATTGATGTTGGTTTAAGCTCCTTTAGATACCTCGTCATACCAGTACCTCCAAGCTGAAAAAGACCCATCGTTTCCCCTTTGGCTAATATTTCAAATGCTTTTTTGTCGTCGTAGGCGATCTTTAGTAAATCAATTTTCTTCCCTTGAGTTTTATTAACAATTTTTACTGATTCTCCTAGGATTGAAAGGTTTCTGATTCCCAAAAAATCCATCTTTACAAGACCTGTCTCTTCAACATCATGCATGTCATATTGCGTAATAATTTTTTCCCCCGAAGTTTCTTTTTGGAGAGGCACAAAATCATTTAAGTCCTTGGGGGCTATTACCACGCCGGCTGCGTGTACAGAAACGTGCCTGACATTACCTTCCACTTTTTCTGCTAGATCCAGCAGCTCTTTAACCTCATTGTCATTTTTGTAGAGTGCACCCAATTCTTTGTTTTGTCTTTTGGCGGTGTCGAGCGACATATGAAATCCTTGAGCTCCAAATGGGATCATTTTGGCGATAGAGTCTGCTTTTGAGTATGGCCAGCTCAATACA
Source organism: Candidatus Curtissbacteria bacterium RIFCSPLOWO2_02_FULL_40_11 (assembly GCA_001776505.1). Taxonomy (GTDB): domain Bacteria; phylum Patescibacteriota; class Microgenomatia; order Curtissbacterales; family GWA2-41-24; genus WO2-FULL-40-11. The sequence goes on from MFBV01000034.1 coordinate 6,664, forward strand.
CGGGCAACGTCACGCATGGCGGCTCTTGCCATCATGGTTCCAAATGTACCTATTTGGGCAACTTTATCGCTTCCGTACTTCTGGCGAACATAGGCAATTACTTCATCGCGTTTGTTATCTTCAAAATCAACATCAATGTCCGGTAGAGTAGGCCTGTACAAATTCAAAAATCTTTCGAAAGGTAGCTTAAATTCAAGAGGGTTTACGTTAGTAATTCCTATAGCATACGAAACAAGGCTCCCGGATGCAGAGCCACGCGTGGTAGAAACAATATCTTTTTGCCTAGACCAATTCACAAAATCAGCCACTACCAAAAAATAGGTTGAGTAGCTCTTCTTGGCGATAACTGAAAGCTCGTAATCTATCCTTTTCTGAACGTTATTGTTCATATTCCCGAGTCTTTTTTTTATACCCTCGTAGCTTAACTCTTTTAAATATTCATCTGCGCTTTTTTTGTCAGGCACCTTGTACTTCGGAAAAGCGACTTTATTAAGTGCAATGGTTATATTTGCTTTTTGGGCAACTCCTACACTATTTTTAACAGCTTGGGGTAGATCCTCAAAAAGATCCAGCATTTCATCCGTGCTTTTTAGAAAATATGTTGGGGAATCAATCATTCTTAGTCTATTGGCGTCAGCAATATTCTTTCCTGTTTGGATACATACAATTGCATCTTGGGCCTGCGCATCGGTTGGCAAAACATAATGGACATCGTTTGTTGCTACTAACTTAACGTCTAGTTTCTCGGAGAGTTTTTTTGCACCCGCAATAATTTGTTTTTCTTCTCTAGCCATTTTTTCGAGGTCCTGTCTAATTTCTGATCCTGGAGTATGGGCGCTTATAAATTCATCGAATCTATGCCTTTGCACTTCGAGAAAAAAGTTATCTTTCCCGAAAATTTCCCTGTATGTTTTAGTAAGTTTTTCCGTTTCTTTATCTTCATTTTTAATAAATGATTGGGAAATTTCCGACGAAACACATCCGGAAAGAGCCATTAATCCTTTTGAGTGTCTAGCGAGGGTCTCTTTGTCGACTCTAGGTCTATAGTAGAAACCTTCGAGGTTAGCAATTGTAATTAATTTCATTAGGTTTTTGTATCCTTCAAAGTTTTGCGCAAGTACCGTTAAGTGGTAATTCGCTTTGTCTTCCGGAGTTTCTTTTTGCTTTAGCGACCTTTTGGTAATATACATTTCGCAGCCTATGATTGGGTTTATGCCCTCTACCTTACAAGATTTATAAAACTTAATTGCTCCGTATAAAGCACCGTGATCTGTTAGTGCGATATGTTTCATCCCCATAATTTTTGCCTGGGTTACAAGTTTAGGAATTTTGGATAAACCGTCCAGAAGGGAGTATTCACTGTGTACATGAAGATGAGCAAAATCAGCCATATTAGAATTCTAGTTTAGCCTCATTTTAAGCTTTTTTCAATCTTTTTATTTTAGCTTTTCAAGAAGCAGTCTCCTCGTTAAATTAGCGTCGGCTTGACCTTTGGCCTCCTTTTGAACTTGACCGATTAAAAAACCAATACTTGCTTCTTTGCCTTTCCTGAAATCGTTGACTGCTTTTTTATTCTCTTTCAAAATCTTATTGATTAGAACTTCAAGGTCTTCTACTGACATTTTTGTTAATCCCATGCTTTTTATAATAGACTGCGCAGTTTTACCTGTTTCAAGCATTTTGGCAAACACTTCTTTGGCAATATTTTGAGTAATTTCTGCAGTGTCTGCTAAATATAGGAGCTCTGCTAGGTTAGCAGGCAGTAGATCTATATATTTTAAAGATTTACCATTTTCTCTGAGTCTTCTAAGAAGCTCGCCTATTATCCAATTAGCAACTCTTTTTGGATCATCTTTCTTGTACGCTTTAAGCGTTTCTTCAAAGAAGTCAGCTATGATTTTGTCCGAAGTTAAAATTTGCGCATCATAGCTAGCGAAATTGTATTGTTTCTTAAACCTTTCAAGTTTAACATCCGGCATCTCAGGGATGTTTCTTTTAATGTTTGATAAGTGCCTCGTGTTGAAACTCAGTGGCGGCAAGTCGGGTTCTGGAAAATAACGGTAATCATGCGCTTCTTCCTTAAATCGTTGAGAGACAGTTTTGTTTTCTTTTTCATTCCAGCCGCGTGTTTCTTGAATTAATCTTTCACCCTTTTCCAGGGCTTTTGTTTGTCTTTCCAGTTCGTAGTTTATTGCCCCTTCTGCGAATTTAAAAGAGTTTATGTTTTTCAATTCTACCTTATAGTCCGGTAATGCTTTTTCGCCGGATTTTCGCAAAGACACATTCGGTTCAATCCTCATGCTCCCTTTTTCCATATCAGCGGAAGAAACCTCAAGGTATCTTGCTAATTGCTGCAATTTTTGTGCATAAGACTTCGCTTCCAGTGCGGAAGTTATGTCGGGGTCTGAAACAATCTCGAGAAGCGGAACACCGCTGCGATTGAAATCAATTAGTGTCACATTTTTCCCTTTAACTTTTGCGTGGGTTAGTTTGCCGGTATCTTCCTCAAGATGAGCTCGAGTAATATTGATTTTTTTGGCTTTGTCGTCAATTCGAATTTCAATGGACCCTTTTTGGGAAAAAGGCAGTTCATACTGAGAAATCTGAAAGCCCTTGGCAAGATCCGGATAAAAATAATTTTTGCGATCAAACTTGCTTTTGGTAAACAAATCACAACCTAAGGCCAGACCAAATCTTTGGGCATACTCAATGGCCTTTTGGTTAGCAACTGGCAGGGCGCCGGGAAGTCCTAAGCAAACAGGACAAGTGTGGGTGTTGGGCTTGGCAGTAAAATAATCCGTACTGCACCTGCAAAACATTTTGCTGTCTGTTTCAAGCTCAATATGCACTTCAAGACCAATAACTGCTTCGTAATTCATTTTATTTAACAGTAACCTCGCAGGTTGTAGCTTTGAAACCTGCGAGGTTGATTAAATATTAGGTCTATTATCATAAAATTTTGTCTCCTGTTCATAAGCATAGCCAACTTGATATAGAAGCTCTTCTGAAAAATGTGGGCCGACAATTTGCATTCCAACCGGTAGTTCCTTAATAAAGCCACACGGAACGTTTAAGCTTGGAACTCCTGCTAAATTGTGGGTAACTAAAAAAATGTCAGATAAATACATTTGCAGTGGATTGTCTGATTTTTCTCCGATTTTAAATGGTAGGGTTGGTGATGTAGGGGAAATTAAGACATCGACTTTTGAAAAAGCTTTTTCAAAATCTTCTTTAATTAATCTCCTGACTTTCATTGCTTTTAGATAGTAAGCATCATAGTAACCGCTAGAGAGCGTAAACGTTCCCAGAATTATCCTTCTTTTAGCTTCCTCTCCAAACTTTTCACGACCAAACCCGAACCTAACTGCATCATAACGAGCCAAATTGGATGAAACTTCCGAAGGCTGAATAATGTAATAAGTGGCAACGCCATATTTAGTGTGGGGGAGTGATATATCTTCAATTGTTGCCCCCAGTTTTTCTAATGTTTTGACAGCAGCCAATGTTTTTTCCCTGATGCTTTGATCAAGACCGGCAAAATATTCCTTGGGTAAGCCGATTTTTAAATTTTTGACTCCCCTACTAATATTTTTGCTGTAATCCGCTATTCTATTTTCTGTTGTTGTTGAATCAAAAAAATCTTTGCCAATGGTTACGTTTAAAACAAGAGCATTGTCATAAACTGTTTTGGTTAAATGACCAATGCTGTCAAGAGAAGAGGCCATGGCAACAATTCCCGATCTGGATGCAAGACCATATGTGGGTTTAAGTCCGACGAGATTGCAAAAGGCTGCCGGAAGTCTGACTGAAGAGCCAGTATCTGTACCTGTAGCTGCTAAACATTGACTAGCTGCCACAGCTGCACCAGAACCGGATGATGACCCACCGGGGACTCTTTCGAGATCATAAGGATTTTTGGTAGGACCAAAATCGGAATTCTCGCCGCTTGATCCGTGTCCCCAAGCGTCAAGGTTAGTTTTACCGATACAGATAACGTTGCTGTCTAGAAGCTTTTTGACAACGGTGGCGTTGTAAACAGGTACATAATTTGCCAAAATTTTTGAACCGGCTGTGGTTCTAATACCTTCGGTGGAAAAAAGATCTTTGAAGGCAATAGGGATACCGGCAAGAGGGCCTAGTTTTTGATTGTTGGCAATAAGCTCGTCAACTTTTTTTGCCTGCTTTAGAGCTTCCTCTTCACAAATTGTAATAAAAGCATTGAGTTTGCCATTTAATTTTTTGGCTCTTTCCAAAAATGCTTGGGTAAGCTCTAAAGCTTTTATTTCTCTCTTTTGAAGCAAGTCGGAAGTCTTTTTAATAGTTAGGTTGGTAACATCAATCATTCTCAAAGATAGCGTCTACTTCAAACAATCCGTTGTGTTGTCTGGAAGCGTTTTTCAAAGCTGCTTCTTGTGTTAACGAAGGTGCGGTTAGGTCATCTCTGGTCACATTTTCCAAACCCGTAATTTGTCCAATCGGTTCAACCTTTTTTGTATCAACTTCGCTTAATTGATTGACATATATAAGAACTTCTCTGAGTTGTCGATCGAATTTCTTTTTTTGTTCGTTAGTTAACTTTAAATTTGCAAGCTTAGCCACATACTGAACATCGATATTTAATTTCGGATTTTTTTTGCTCATTGCATTGCCCTGAGTTTTTTTACCCTTTCCTCTATCGGCGGGTGTGTATTAAACAACCCTGCGAACCATCCGATTGCGTCCTTGCGGTTTTTTAAGGGGTTAACAATGTAAAGGTGCGCAGTTGCTTTGTTGGCAACTTCCAAAGGCTCTGTGTCTTTTGAAATTTTTAAAAGTGCGTCTGCAAGTGAATCTGGATTGCGTGTAATTAAAGTTCCAGAAGCATCTGCTAAATACTCTCTTTTCCTGGAGATAGCCAGCTGGATAAGCATTGCAATAATTGGAGCTAAAATCGCCATAACAATGCCAAGAGCCAAAAATATACCCGATCCCCCTTCCCTGTTCCTGTCGCGCCTGGAATAAAACGCCATTCTCAGGAAAAAATCGGCTGCCAATGCGACAGTTCCAACCAGAATGGAAACTACTGCCATAAGTCTTGTATCGAAATTGCCAACGTGTGAAAGTTCATGGGCAGTTACTCCTTCCAACTCCAGCTTATTGAGTTTTGAAAGTATGCCGCTTGTAAAAGCAATTGAGGCATGCTTTGGGTCTCTTCCGGTTGCGAAAGCATTAGGAGCAGTGTCGTCGATAATGTAAATTTTGGGCATAGGTAAACCTGAAGCAATCGTCAGGTTTTCAACCGTGCGAAAAAGTATTGGATTATCTTTTTTTTGAATTTGCTTTGCGCCGGAAATTACCATAACTATTTTATCGCTGTTGTAGTAGGCAAAAAAATTCACAATACCGGCGATGATTAAGGCAATACCGGAGAAGCTCAAGGCAGACGGAGCATCTAAGCCGTAAGCCGATCCAAAAATAAAAATCACAAAGGTAATAAAAAACGCAAAGCCAAGCATAATTATCCACGTCTTGAAGCGATTGGAAGAAACTTCTGTATAAGCTGTCATGGTGACGAGATTATACCCTAACTTTAATCAAAGAGGCTCAAGTTTGGGTGATAATCATGTTTAGTGAAATCACAAACAAGCACAGAGATGGCGACACCTTCAAGTGCTTTAACTTGATGAATATAACCTTCGGGAACAACAACGAGCGGTTTTTCGGCAGACAAGATTTCTTCATTTCTTTCTCCACTTGCCAAATTTAGTGTTCGGACAGCTAGTGCTCCATTTATACGATGATAATATTCAGGTCCATTATGATGGTGGGGGGGCTTGCTCATTTTAAATAGCTCTAGTATTTGCAATGCGATTTCTTTATTCTCGGTTTGCCCAGCATACTCAGTTTCCGACCCACGGTTGGCTGACTGAGAAGGCTCTGGACTATCGTGCAGTCGAAAATTTTCACTATGAGAGATAACTAACTCTTGACCATAGTACTGTCGATACCAAACAGGATAATGACCATTCGCTCCATTATTTAATAAGGGGATGCTTATGCTTACATTTTGCGTCGCCACCGCAAGAAATGTTCTTTCTCCTCTTACGGTTCCTTCTAATCGAAAAAGGTTCGGATCATTTTTTGCAACAACTTCTATCTGCGGCCTTAAATCGGTTGGAGAACTATTTCTTTCGGTCATTAATCAAGGGTTTTTAATTTACCACGAAAATCTGAAAGTTTTTTGTAATTTTTCTTTTTCATAATGTTTTTTAGCTCATTTTGAACTTTTGCAAATATTGTAGGCCCTTTTTGTAAATAAGCGGTGCCAATTTGGACGGCAGAAGCACCGGCTAAAATAAATTCAAAAGCATCGACGCCGGAATAAATACCACCAACTCCAATAACGTCGATTTTACCATTAAATAATTCATAAAATCTCCTGACATTTGCAAGAGCAGTGTATTTAATATATTTGCCACCGATTCCGCCCATACCTCCTTTTGGTTTTATTAAAGGCTTTTCCGTTTTGGGATCAATAACCAGGCCGTTACCGATGGAGTTAATACAAGTTACGAATTTTACTGGGTATTTTTTGATGACCTTGGCAACTTCTTCAAAGTGAACGACATCAAAATAAGGCGGCAGTTTTACACCAAAAGGTTTTTTGCAGGCTTTAGAAACTGCTTTAAGCAGTTTATCCATTAACTGCATATCATATCCGACAATTGGCTTACCGATTGTATTTGGAGATCCAGGATTGAATTCTATAAAATCGACTGGAGAATCGTTAAAAGCCTCAAAAATTCTTATGTTGTCTTCAAGTGTCATTCCGGAAATACTGGCTACAACCGGTTTCTTGTACTTTTTATTTAAAAGCTGGGAAAATTCTACATAAGCTTTGTATCCTAGATTAGGAAGCCCCATTGAGTTTATTGATCCGTCGATTAAATCTGCATATCTCGGCTCTGGGTTACCTTCTCTTGCTTCAAGAGTACATGATTTCATGGTTATGGCGGAAGATTTTGACCTCGCGATTTTTTCTAATTCTGCGAGGGTAACATCAGCAGGCCCGGAAGCGTTAAAAACACATGAATCTAATTTTACACTGGCAATTGTTGTTGAAATATCAACCATCTAAATAAACCCCATTTTCTTGCCCCAGTTTTGAGGGTCGTTAACCCAGTCAAGGATGATATCAATTTGCTCTTTTTTTAGAAAGCCTTTTTCTTTTGCATAAAGAGCGGCAGTTTTTGTGTCTGTTAAGTAGTGCAATTTAACTTTAGCCTGATTCATATTTTTATCAGCCTCTTTTAAATTATGGCTATAGACAGCAACTTCATCGGAAACTACCCCACCCTGAGCTCTAATAGCTTCTATTACTCTCTTTGACGATCCAGCAGTTGATATTAAATCTTCAAGTACTAAAACTCTTTGGCCTCTTGACAATTTTCCTTCAACCTGTTGACCTTTTCCGTGATCTTTAGGTTTAGATCGGACAAAAATCATAGGTTTATTTAATTTATCAGCTATCCATGCAGCATGCGGAATTCCGGCAGTTGCAACACCGGCTACCACATCGAACCTGCTCACTTCATCTTTGATTAACTTAAAAAGCTCAGCTATGACAAGTTTTCTTTCTTTGGGATAAGAAATTAAAATGCGGTTATCAACATAGACGGGGCTTAGGACTCCAGAATCGAAACGGAATGGTCTATTGCGACTGAAACTTACCGCTCCGATTTCAAAAAGAATTTTGGCAACTTTTTTAGACTGCCCTGTACTTGTTGATTTCATCACGTAATTTTTGAGCTTCTAATCTTGGGTTATCGCTAAAAATTATACTGCGGCTGGCGTTAAAAATTACTCCTGAACCGTTTTTGTCGACTCCGGCTTTGACCGCTTCTTTGATTTTCCCCTTTTGCGCACCAAAACCAGCGGATAGAATTATTTTGTTTGGGAATAATTTTCTCACATTTTTTAAATCTTGGGGATAAGTTGCGCCAACAAAAATTCCTAAATTATCAATGTTCCATTTTTTTATTTCGTGAGCAACATTTAGCCAGTATGGCTGTCCTTCAGATTTTAAATCCTGAAACGTTTTGGCATCGGGGTTGGACGTTTTAATTAAAAGAAAAACTGATTTGTCTTGGTAGTTGAAAAAGGGCTGGAGTGAGTCGAGCCCCAGATGAGGATAAACCGTAGTAGCATCCGCTGCCCAGTATTCAAAAACTGACTTGGCGTACATTTTGGCAGTATTTGCTATATCTGCCCGCTTGCTATCTAATATGATCGGGATTTGCGGATGGTTATTTTTTAAATACCTGATTGTTTTTTCAAGTTCCCTGAAACCTTTAATTCCTT
>MFBV01000035.1:0-4860 GCA_001776505.1 Candidatus Curtissbacteria bacterium RIFCSPLOWO2_02_FULL_40_11
GAAAACTTTCTAGGGATGCGACAATATTTTTGGGATTCAATTGTTCTGGATCGTCTGGTACTTTGTTTAATTTTTCCATTAATAATTCGTACCATTCGAGATCATGAAGTCCAAAGTCGCGACCCTTGACGATTTGCAATACAGATCTGGCACAAGAGTTTCTTAGTTCTCTGGCCAGAGTTTCGTCGTCAGCGCTTCCTAGAGAAACGTCTGCAGTAAAAGGAAATAGTACAACGTCGACGGTTGTCTGATCATCTGGTCTTTGTTCCTCTTTCCCCTCTAGAAAATTAAAAATTCCTTCAGGATAATATTTAGCATTGCGATCTGCCAAGTAGGAACCTTCTGCCTGAATCTCGTTCAAAAACCTTCTTGCTAGAATGAAAATGGGTACTGCGCCTCTTGAAGGAATTAGAATTACGGGTCTTTTTCCGGATTCAGCGACATTTCGGATAATAGTATCAAGTCTTACTGCTATTTCTTCACAACCCTCAATATATCTTTCGATATTTTGTCGGTTTAACTCTTTGGATTCTGGGCGACTTTCGCTAGTTTCTACAAGAGTTCTCACTCGGTCTCCACCCATAATCTTAGCATGATAGCAGAGTCATATAGTAGAGTCAAAACTATGAGTTTTAATTAAAGGATTTGTTACAATATTAACATGCTCAAACTCTATAATTTCTTTTCCCGCAAATTAGAAGTATTTAGATCGATTGACGAAACTGTTGGTCTTTATACCTGTGGGCCGACAGTTTATGACTACGTTCATATCGGCAACTGGCGGACATTTGTTTTTGAAGATGTATTAAAGCGGACCCTCGAGTTTGACGGTTATAAAGTAAAACATGTAATGAATCTGACGGATATTGATGACAAAATTATCACCAAAGCCAAAAAAGACAAAATTCACATAAGTGAACTTACAAATACGTATGCAGACGCTTTTTTTGCGGATTTAGAAAAATTGAACATAATCAAGGCGGATAAGTATCCAAGAGCCACTAAGGAAATCGGCGCGATGATCGATTTAATAAAAAAACTTTTGGCAAACGGTAGCGCTTACGAAAAAGACGGCTCTGTTTATTTTTCGATTTCAAAATTTAAAGATTATGGCAAACTTTCCGGCGCAAATATTAAAGGTATTAAGGCTGGGGCAAGGGTAGATGTAGATGAATACGAAAAGGATAATCCGCAGGATTTTGCACTTTGGAAGGTAGAAGGTGATATAGCGAAGAAACGCAGTGAGGCATTTGATTCTCCTTGGGGGATTGGTAGGCCGGGCTGGCATATTGAGTGCAGTGCGATGAGTATGAAGAATTTGGGTGACCCTTCGACAAGTCGTTCGACACTGAGAGACAAGCCCTCAGGCGCCGATTCTAAGAGCTCAGGACGAAAACTTGAAAGTTTTCGAACAATAGACCCATTCGATAAACTCAGGGTCGATGGTCGACATAGTCGAACCATCGACATTCATACCGGTGGCGTTGATTTACTTTTTCCTCATCACGAAAATGAGATTGCCCAGAGTGAAAGTGCAACGGGTAAAAAGTTTGTAAATTATTGGCTGGAGGGCGAGCATCTTTTGGTGGAAGGTGAAAAGATGTCAAAGCGGCTAAAGAATATTTTTACGCTGGCGGATATTGAGAAAAAGGGCTTTGAACCGCTTGCCTTGAGACATTTATTTTTCACTGCACATTACAGGTCAAAATTAAACTTTACTTGGGAAAGTTTACAAGCAAGCCAAAATTCACTGAATCATTTGAGGCGTGAGGTTTCTATGTGGGACGAGCCAAAAATTGGTCGTTCAGACTCCCTCGGGCCTGAGTTCTCGGGACGAACGTCTGAGAGTCTTCAGACTCGAATGAGCTGTAGTGAATTTGAAGGGGATTTTACAAAAGCTGTTAATAATGATCTTGATATACCGACAGCAGTTTCCGTTATGCGCAAGATGGCGAAAAGCGATTATCCAACTCATGCGAAGCATAAATCGCTACTGAAGATGGATGAGGTTTTAGGTTTAGGTTTTGCGAGAGTTATTAAGGCAAAGCTACCGAGTGGAGCAGAAGAATTAATTGAAGAAAGAGAAAAAATGCGAGGAGCAGGCGACTTTGACGGCGCCGATAAAATTCGCGAAAAGTTGATTAAATTGGGTTTAGTAATAGAAGATACAAAAGAAGGCCCAATTTGGCAACTTATACATTCGACAAACTCAGTACAAGAAAAATGATTCAACTTGCTAAAGTAGCCAGTCGCGAAGAAGGGCAAATTAAAGCTCATCAATTACTCACTGAGCTTGTTGGGCCGGATACACTGCTGGCACTTTCCGGCGGTACGTCGGTTAATTATAAAGAAATGATAGTGGGTCCAGGAGATATTCATCCCGACGATGTTTGCATGATTGATGATCGTTACGGGATGCCGTTTCACGAAAACAGTAACGAACTGTTGGTGAAAAAGTCCGGACTTATAGAATATTTGGTTTCAAAGAAAATTCGGTTTACTAAATGCCTTGAGGGAAAAAATATTGCGCAAACAGAGAAAGATTATGACCAGAAAATAAGAACCCTTTTTGCTAAATATCAAGATAAAGTCGGGGTGATGGGCGTAGCTTTCAATCTGCACACAGGGGGTATTTTCCCTAATTCAAAAGCTTTAAAGAGTCCTGCTTATGTTGTTTCGGAAATTGTGGATGATATTTATCCTCAGAGGATTACAATAACTTTGAAAGCGCTTGGGGAATTTACCGGCTTTTTAATTTTGATGTTTGGCGAAGAAAAAAAAGAAGCTCTGGCAAAAATGTTAGATCCCGCTGAAAATAATATTCAAAGCTTTCCGGCAATTTTTTATAGAAAGTGTCGAGCAACTGCACATTTGGTGACGGATATTACATTGTAATTTTAAATTTAAAATTTACAATTTGAAATGAAATCTAAATTTTTAAAAATTAAAACATTTAAAATTATAGTAATATAATGCAATTGGGATTTATCGGTTTAGGTAAGATGGGTAGCAGGATGGTTATCAAGCTGTTTGAAGGCGGTCATGAAGTAGTTGCTTGGAACAGAACAAAAGAAAAAGTCATTGCTCTTCAGGAAGAAAGTAAAGGGTCGAGTGGTAAATTAGTTGCAGCAGATTCTGTTGAGGATTTAGTTAAAAAACTAGATAAACCTCGGGTTGTCTGGTCGATGCTACCTGCAGGAGATGCGACAGAATATATACTCGCTGAAATTTCAAAATTTGTTGATAAAGATGACATCGTTATTGATGGTGGCAATACGCGTTTCCCTGATACTCAAAAAAGATATGAAGAATTTGAAAGTAAAGGCGTAAGGTTTTTGGGTATAGGGGTTAGTGGAGGAGTAATTGCAGAACACGAAGGTTACCCCCTAATGGCTGGCGGAAATAGCAGTGCCTACGTACGTATCAAACCAATTTTAGACACTCTGGCTAAACTTGGCGGTGGTCATGAATATTTTGGCGAAGGCGGGGCGGGGCATTTTGTGAAGATGGTTCATAACGGAATTGAATACGGATATATGCAGTCAATCGGTGAAGGGTTCGGGGTTTTGGAAAAATCGCCTTACAATTTGGATCTGGTGAAAGTTGCTAAATTATATACTCGCGGAACTTTGGTTTCGGGATTTATGATGGAAAGAGTCGTCGAATCTTTGGAAAAAGATCCAAAGTTGGAGAGTCTTGATGGGGTGATTGATGCATCCGGGGAAGGTGAATGGACGATTAGTGAAGGGAAAAAACTCAATGTGCCGGTTAATGTGATTGAGGAATCTTTTGAATTTCGCAAAAAATCGAAGACTGATAAAAATGTTTCCTCAACTTTTGCCGCGCGTCTTATTGCCGCCCTTCGCCAAGCCTTCGGCGGGCATGAAGTGAAGAAAAGATAATTTTCTTGCATTTTCGTGAAAACGGGTGTATAAATTCAAATTATGAATCAAGAGGCAAAGCCTTTTAGCAGCTTATTGCAAGAAAGTATAGAACTAGAAATCAGCTCTTTGCAGGAGCGTCCGGAAAGTGTAGTTGCGGCTTTTAATGAAAACGAGAGAGTAGCTCGAGAATTAGCTCTTTTCGAACATTTAGGTAAGACCGCTCATTTTTTAGGGGAGAGACTTGGACTTGAGTCTCGTATCAATAATGATAACCAGAGACCTGAGATAATAGATCCTGAAACTATGAAGACAAGGCTTATCGGTGACAGGCCGGAATATGTTCTTGATCTGGAATGGCAGTTTGATGGAAAAGAGAGAAGATTTAAACTGGTCGTTGCTGATGATGGAAAACAGGTTAGGATCATTGAAGGGAATAATCCAGCAGAGACTGTTGATTCTATCCAGGATGGTCAGCTTAATTATGAAGGGGTGCACCAGAAAATTAGTGAGGTTCTATTCATTGTATTAAATTCTGATTTCAGCGTATTTAGGACAAAACCAGAGGAAAAGAAGTCTGCGCAAACAGCTTTATAATCTCCTTAAATTTTACAAATGGTTAGAAGTGGTGCAAGCTACCTTCGGCCGTCGGCTGCAATAAATTTATCAGCAGCTTGCGGTCCCCAACTGTCCTGTGAACCGAATCCACCCCTGGTGTGTGTTAGGTAGACACGTAAGGTTTTATTCTAGTATTAAGTGTTTTATCTTTTCTAGTTCTTTCTGATAATCAGCTTGGTCGAAGACGAATTTTTCATATTCACTACGGGATTTAAAATGATTTAGTATTAACTTTGTTTTGACTAACTCGCTGTTACTGTCGATGTCGATATATTTCCTAAATGAGGACCACTGGTAATTCTTTAAATCGGCTACTCGAATAACTGAAGAGGAAACTGGGTTCAAGTGGATATACCTGGAG
>MFBV01000035.1:4929-5230 GCA_001776505.1 Candidatus Curtissbacteria bacterium RIFCSPLOWO2_02_FULL_40_11
CTGTCAGTTTTGATATTGAAGTATTTGGAGTAGCTGTTTTGAAAATTGGAAACAAAGCGTGAAAGTGAATTTTCATTAAGCTGTTTTACTAGAAGGTGAAAATGATTTGGCATAATACAATAAGCCAATATTTCTACTCCTAACTCACCGGTTTTTGATAAATCTTTTAGTAATTTATCCTTTTGACTTGTGGACAATCTTTTGAAGTGGGAAAGCCTAACTGGCGGTTTCTGGTAGCGATAGAAGTTTATTGTTTCGAGAACTCGCTGATAATCCCTTGTGTTTAAGAATATTGGTTGTT
>MFBV01000035.1:5269-9486 GCA_001776505.1 Candidatus Curtissbacteria bacterium RIFCSPLOWO2_02_FULL_40_11
TGACTAGTGGCGGGTTACGATATGGCATGGATTTTTTAGAATAACACAAAATCCTAATGTGTCAACCCATTCCACACCGGGGGTGGGTTGTCGGGGGTGGGTTGTGGGTACAACTAGTTGTTGCTCTTCGCTAAGATTTCGGCGGGCATGGCGGGCATGAGGTAAAAAAGAAGAAAGATTAAATTTTGACTTGACAAGCTACCGCTATATTTGTCAAGCTTAAATTACTCATCACGTTTTAATCAAATGTTAAGTTTTGGTTATAAAAAAGGTATTTTCAATATTGGTGTTTTGTTGATTTTGATAATTGGCTTAATGGTATCAACAGCAATTATTATCCAGGCGAAACCTTTGTATAATTTTGAGTTGCCACGTAATTTTAGTTATAATCCCATAGATTTTTTAAATAGAGACCCTTTGCCGACAGGAGTTACGTGTGAGGTGCTAAAACCTGAAGTAACAAAGGTTACGGGACTCGAAAGTATTGGGATCACCGAAGCTTATATTATTGATCCCGGAAGGGATGTATTTACGGTTAAGGTAAGCGGCTTGCCTGAGCTGCCGCCCCGACGAAAGGGAGAAAAACCTTTATCTTATACCGTATATGCCGGGTTGTGGAACCTTAACCGTGCTGATCACAATGGCCAAAGCCTACAGCAGCATATAGATTTCACAGGCAGTTCATTTACAATGTCATATAATGTTCAAGGAAAACTGACCAAGGGGTATGTACCTGATGAAATAGTATTTGAAATACAAAACCATCCGAAGAATGCAAGGACGCAGCCTATTTTCTATTTATATGTGCACCAGTTTCAAAAAGGTGGGCCGACAGGCGAAATTGCCAAATGCGGCTGGTTAGTTGTTAATAAACCGGATCCTTATTTTGATGGATACGCCCCTGAGAACGAGAGGGGCGAGGGTTCGGGAGACGAAGATGAGGATTAGGTAAAGGAAGGCTTAAGCGCAATTTCCGAAAAACTTTAATAGTAGAAAACCTTTCAAGTTATTTGGATTTATATCTTGCAAATAGTTAGAATTGGGGCGAGCCACTTGCGTCCGTCGGCTGCAATTAGTTTATCTGCTGAATTTGGTCCCCAGCTCCCGGGTTTATAAATTTCCAGCTTAGGTTGGCCTTTTTGCCACATTTTTTCGATCGGGTCAATTATTTTCCAGGAATTACCAACTCTTCCTAAAAATAATGTTTGATCCCCAATGATAATATCCATCAAAAGTCGCTCGTAAGCATTAGGTTGGGGTACATCGAAAGATTTTTTGTAGCAGAATTCCATGTCGACCGGTTCCAAAACAGTGGTTAAACCTGGTTTTTTGGCAACCAGTGAAATGCCGATACCTTCGTCCGGTTGGATCTGCAAAGTTATGTGATTAGGAATCGGCTTTTGCCAGAAATTTTTGAAAAGTTCGTGTCCTTGTTCTTTAAACTGAAAAATAATCGAGGTTACGGCACCTGTTAATTTTTTACCGGTTTTAAGATAAAAGGGGACTTCTTGCCATCTTTCGTTGTCGATAAAAAATTTAACCAGGGCAAAAGTCTCTGTCTGGGAATTTTTGGCAACACTAGCTTCCTGACTATAGCCTACATATTGTCCTCGTATCGTATTTTTGATAATGTCGTCTTTAGAAAAAGGTCGAATGGCTTTGAGAACCTCAATTTTCTGGCGCCTGATGCTATCTCTTGAGAATGTGCTTGGCTCATTCATAGTAACTATTGTCAAAAGTTGCAAAAGGTGGTTTTGGACAACATCACGCAGTGCCCCCATTTTGTCGTAGAACTCACCGCGTTTTTCAATACCGATTCTCTCGGCTAG
Source organism: Candidatus Curtissbacteria bacterium RIFCSPLOWO2_02_FULL_40_11 (assembly GCA_001776505.1). GTDB lineage: Bacteria > Patescibacteriota > Microgenomatia > Curtissbacterales > GWA2-41-24 > WO2-FULL-40-11. The sequence continues at coordinate 7,099 of MFBV01000035.1, forward strand.
TGTAATTTGGACGTTATCTACAAAATCACGGTTCCAAACAGGTTCAAAAATTTCGTTGCCAAAACGGAAGGCAAAAATATTCTGGACAGTTTCCTTGCCTAAGAAATGATCAATTCTAAAAATTTGTGACTCCTCGAAATATTTATTCAATATTTCATTTAGGTTGTGGGCAGATTGGTAGTCAAAACCAAAAGGTTTTTCGGTAACAATACGGGAAAGTTTGCCATGCTTTTGGCAGCCCAAATTAAATTTGTATTTACCCAAGTTTTCAAAGGCTTTTTGGTAGATAAAGGGGGAAACGGCCATATAGAGAACGCGTTGCGTGCAAACTTTGTTGGTTTTTTCCACAGTCTCAAGTTTTTGAGAAAGCAAACTCAAGTTTTTGCCGCTTTCAACATCGCATTGGATATATTCAATAAGACTGGAAAATTTGCGCCAGAGATTTTTGTCGTCAGCCTTAATATTTTCCTTAAGACTTTCTGCAAATTGCTTACTTGTGTAAGCACTTCGGGCAGCTGCGATGATTTTTAATTTTTCTGGAAGCAAGTTGGTTTTGAAAAGTTCAAAAAAAGAAGGAAAAATTTTTTTGCGAGAAAGATCACCAGTGGCACCAAAGATTACGAAAACTGTGGCACTAGCCTTGACACTTTGAGGATCAGGTGATGACATCAACTTATTTTTAACAATTGTACACCAAATGGTTAGTGCCAAGATTTACTAGCAGGATAGTATTGGAAGAATTTGAGACCTTTGGAATCTTATGGTAGGCGCGGTAACTGGGGGAGTGGTGGTCTTAGATCAAAACCAGCTTCGGGTTGGGAACTGGGGACAGAACCATTTCTTTCGGCTATCGAGGGAGCGATAGAAGCGGAAGGTTTCGGGGTTGGAACAATTCCACTTTCGGCAACTGGTGTTGGGACAGGCAAAAATTCTTCTACACTATTGTTAACTTGAGATTGATATATCCAGTAAATTCCGGTTACTCCGGCAAGAAAGACGATAACTAAGAGAATCACTAGTCTTGCATTGTTCATTATTTTTTAGTGGCAGGGTCGGGTACCAGTCAGTACCCGATTTATCTCGTACCAGTCAGTACCCGATTTGGACAGTGGATTCATATTGTACCACTTTGATATGAGGATGCAAGTTTATCTTACTTCTAGGTTGCTGAAAACCTGTCAGTCATGATTAATTAAAAATAGGTTATTGTTACAATCTAGCCATTTGTCATCCTGAACTTGTTTGCCCTGAGTAATTCGATTCCACTCATTATCATGATGAAATCGAAGGGATTCAGGATCTAAGCTCAGATTCCGAAACCCTTCGGCTTCGCCACGTCTGGCGTGGCTTCGCTCAGGACGGGCTAGTTCGGAATGACAGGAATAAGTAGGTTTTCAGCAAGCTCCCTACTTCGTAGAAAACTTACAAGGAATTTTAACGGCCTTTGACCGGGAATACTACAATCCCAAGTAGAGTGTTAATTAACCATAGTGCAACTGCTCCGATTAGGGCCGGAAGAAAGCCGGTAATGGTAAAACCCGGAACAAAGTAAGCAACTCCCCAAATGAGTGCCGCATTTACAACAAAACTAAATAAACCAAGAGTGAGAATTGTTATTGGGAGAGTGACAATTGTCAAAATTGGTTTGATAAAAACATTAACAACACCGAGAGCAAAGGCAACAATAGCAGCTGTTAGATATGTGTCTATTGTGAAGCCTGGAAGGTACTGAGAAATGGCAAAGATTGCTAATGCAGAAAAAATAAGATTGGCTAATTTTTCAAACATTTTTTACAGTATATCATGCGTCTTGACTTTCGGTGCCTATTTGCTTTTCTATAGAAGTATAGCCTTAAATGAGCGAAAGAGATTTACCTGACCGTGAGGTTCTTGGTGAGGATCTGGAGTGGTTGGATAGAATCGTTAGAAGCGGAGAACTACTTTCCGTAATTTGGGATTCAAAATCCGAAGATATTCCGCCAAACCCAGCTCAATATGAACACGGAGTACAACTTGGCCATGATCAGATGGTGAAATATTATGGTTGGTATTTTCTGACAGAACACTTTACCGACATGCCCGGGGGGAATATATCAGAGGAAGTTGCCAGGTTAAAGCAAGGTTTTAAGCTTTGGAAGCAATCAGTTCTTTTTGAAGAACCAAATATTTCTGAAAGAAGGCAATTCATAGAAGATTTAACGCTATTTAAGCTAGCCAAAATAGCTCGGTGTGAATCGCAAAAAATACCTAGCTCAATAAAGGATGAATCAGGAGAAGAAATGAGGCGTTATTGGCTTTATGTAAGAGAAATCACCACAGCCGCAGTAGAGACTGAAAGAAGAACCATATCTACTTAATTTTCTTCTTAATAGATCAAATAATAAACGA
>MFBV01000035.1:9545-13905 GCA_001776505.1 Candidatus Curtissbacteria bacterium RIFCSPLOWO2_02_FULL_40_11
AAAGTTCCAATAAATTGCCCCCATTTTATATTTTTGGGTAATTTTTTGGCAAAAAAAGGCCCAGATTTTGCAAATCTGGGAAAAATCAAGAAATTCTTAAAAAATGCTTATAAAAGAATTATACTATATGAAACGAATCTTGAATAGATAGCGGATTGAGGCGTGAAAAATATTATAATAGGAAGACTTAATGAAAAACATAAGGTGGGCAGAACTTTTTAAAAAAATTCCTAAAAAGACTCTAGGGTTTCACATTTCTAAATTATTTTTAATCATAAGCGTATTTTTGATAATTCCTTCAGTGGGTAACTTGAGGCTGGGTTACAGCCAGCCATTAAACTGGGAGAAAGCGATAATTGAAGTTTCTCTACCAAGCCCAACCCCGAAACCTAAGGAGGAAGTAACTGAAACTCCAATTGCCGGCAATAAAGACTTGATTTTGGATGCCCAAGAAGAAAATCCTGAAGTTAAATTAGATTCTAAAAAATTATCCACTTTGTGCAAAGACGTTAATGAATCCTGGAAGCTGGTGCCAAACCCGGATGTAGATGGGCAGTACATCATTTGCAATTCAGGCAGTGGGGAGATGGCAACAGCGGGTGAGTTGAATTCTGCGCAAAATAATTATCGGGTAAATAATGGTTTGAATGCTCTTACGATAGACGGCCAACTTTGCTCAATTGCCGCGGAGAGAGCAAAAGAAGTTGCCGATAATTTTTCTCACGATGGATTTGAAGCGGTAGTAGATAGGCATAATTTGCAGAAAAATGCGGTTGGTGAAAATATCGCCAGCGGGCCGTTGACTGCAGTGCAGTTTGTAGAATGGAGTTGGAACATGAGCCCGGGACATCGCGAAAATATGCTTGGGGATTGGAGCGAGGGTTGCGGGGGAGTTTACGACAGATTTGCCGTATTCATCTTTGCGAAATGACAATTGTAAAAAATCCCGATGTGTCAATAGAAAACCACACCCGATGTGGGCTAAAAAAATGTGGGTTAAACTGACAGGCCAATTTTTTGGTATTGATTTCTCGAAAATTAGGTAGTAAAGTTTTTAGTACCCTCTTATGTCAACAATTCACATTTGCGACGGTTGTAAAAAAGTAATAAAGCCTCTTGATTCAGTAAGTTTTATGGGTAGTAAAAAGCTTAGGGGTACGATTTTTTGCGAAAATTGTTTTAAAATTGTAGAAAAATATATAATCACAAAGTACAATTTAGTAGGTGAGGATTATGTTAACAAAGGAAGATAAAATTGAAATAAGAGAAATAGTAAGTGAGGAAGTCGATTTAAGAACGAATCCGTTGAGGAGATCGTTAGTAGAAATAGAAAAAGATAGGAAAATTCTCAAAGACATTTGGGAATTTATAAAAGATCACGCTACAAAAATTAATGACCATGAGGAAAGAATAAGTAATCTTGAGTCTCCCCAAAAATTTTAGATCTTAATATATTTCGAATTTTTCTAGTAATTTCTTATTTCCTTCTATCTGGTAGCGGAGAAGTTCGCTGTAGATGCCTTTTTTCTTAGATAAAGTTTGAGGCGAGCCGATGTCGGTTACTTTGCCTTCGTCTATAACAATAATTTTTTCAACATTTTGAATGGTAGAAAACCGGTGGGCAACGATGATAACCAGTTTATCGCGCATTAAATTTTCTAAACCTTCCTGAACTTCTTTTTCGTTTTTAGCATCGAGTGAGGAAGTGGCTTCATCAAGTATTAGAATCGGCGAATCTTCCAAAATGGCGCGGGCGATTTGAATCCTTTGTTTTTGGCCGCCGGAAAGTTTTACCCCTCGCTCACCAATTTCGCTATTTATGCCCTTCGGTAATCTATTTACAAATTCCCATGCGTTAGCGAGTTTTAGGGCTTCGACAATCTGATTTTTCCCTGTATTTGGTTTTGCGTAGGTTACGTTTTTGGCGACAGTTGAGGAGAAAAGTTCAGCATCCTGAAATACCAGAGAAATGTTGTTTCTAACAAAATGGTGAGTTAAATCTTTATACTTTTTGCCGTTTAAATAAATGTTGCCTGCAGTTGGCTCGTAAAGTTTGAGAATTAAATTAACGACAGTAGTTTTTCCGGTTCCACTATGTCCAACCAGGGCAATTTTATCGCCGGAAAGGCATTTGAAAGAGACATTTTTGAGAACCTGTTGCCCTTTTTCGTACGAGAATGATACTTTTTTGAATTCGATATTGGGATTTTTTAATTTTTCTACTTTCGAGTCAAGTTTGTAATTTTCAGTTCCTTTTAAGTCCAAAATTTCAAAATATTCCTTACTGCCGCTTTCGGCTTGTTGAAGATTGGTTAAGATAAATGACATAGCAAAAAGGGGCCTTCTTGCTTGATTTACAAGTTGTAGTATTAAAACTAATGTACCGATTGTTATTGCACCGTTAAACGTATTAATAAAGGCGACTATATTTACACCGAGTAAAATAATAATTAGAGAGAGATTTCTCGCAAAATCGAATTTATGGAATGTCCAGCTTTGATGAGCGAAGATTTTATTGAACTTGTTTAGATTATCCGAAATAAAGTTAAGTTCGCGATTTTCGGCCAGAGACGTTTTGACAAGTTTAATATTAGAAACAACTTCGGTTATGCGGGCCCGGGAAATATCTTCGTAATAATTTTTCTTAACCTCTCTCTCGCCCCAACGTTTTGTTGAATAGTAAGAGAGAGACAAATAAATAGGGAAGAGAATGGCGACGAGTACTGCAATTGGAATATTGTAGTAAGCTAAGATAGCTATAGTAAAAATGCTTTGGAGGAATGTTGGTAAAATAAAGTTGGTTGAGCCGTTAATAAAATTTTGAATTGTAAAAAGCGCCCGGTTTAATTGATGGATAATTTTGCCGGAAATTTCGCTGTCAAAATAAGATTGCGGAAAAGTTAAAATTTTGTCATAGAATTTTTCTGTTAAAAACTTTCTAAGCGTGCCCGCAAAATGGTCACCCAGCCTTTCTGTTGCGGTTGTAATGACCTGTGAAATTAGCCCGAGGATAAACGTGAGTAAAATTAAGTAGATTAATTTTTGAAAATTACCTTCTGCAGTTTGCAGCTGCAAAACAATTTCGTCGACTATAAATTTGGAAAGAATTGGCGGAATGAGCTCTAGTATTGATGATGTGACAATCAAAAGGCCGATGATGGCAACAATGCCATGAAGCGGCTTGGAAATTCTAATAATCTTTAAAATGTTTTTCATTTGAATGTTGATTATATCAGTTAAATTTTTTTAATTATGTTTTTATGTTTAAATTTGCTTTGGTGCGTGTCTGGCTGTAAAATTACCAAATATTTATGGCAATAAGAGCAGAGACTGGTATTCAACAAGCAACTGAGCGAGGAGAACGAGAAGCCAAAAATTTTATATTTAAATTTAACCGTTTTGATGAAGCTTGTATCGCGTGTTTTGTACCGGGTTGTGACAGTTCAATTAAATATGGTTTTTCTGAATTAGAATTTGATAAAAAAACGGGCCAGATTATTGGGTCAAAAGGAGTAAAAGTTCCATCAGTATTAGAGCCGGATGGGGTTAGTTATCGGGCGAATCGACCAAACGGCTTTAGTCACTTTTCTTCCCAAATGAGGATGGTAGTTGATCTTGAAAGCGCATCGCTTGTTAAATCGAAAGCCAAAAGGGAAGAAAGTACGATGTTTATCGCAAACCCTGATGAAACTGGTCTAGTCGAAGCTCAGATTTTTGAGTTGAGGGAAATGGCTGAGGCTTTGTTTATTAAACCACTGATAGACGAGAGATATCTGGATAGAGTCCGGATGTATTTGGGGGCCTGCCAAAGACATGAATTTAATCTTAGAAGTTTGCAGTTAGTTACTGAAATGAAGGGCAATATTATTAACCGTGAAATTTTGAGAAACTCAATTCTTTTAGAGCAACAAGTTCCTTTTTAATTTTTATCTGCGGCGGCAAAGATGTCACAGCGTATTTATTGACAAGCCAACACGCCGGAGCAACGAGGGTTAAGAAAGCTTCGGAAGGACAAGCTAGCCTTTTAAAATTCCGCAAGAAATTTAAATTCAAAAATTTTAAAGAAGCTCTGGAGTTTGTTAATAAAGTTGGGGGAATTGCCGAAATCGAAGGGCATCATCCGGATATAAATTTTGGCTGGGGTAAGGCTGAAGTTACTTTGTATACTCACGCCATCAAAGGTTTATTTGAAAATGATTTCATCTTGCCTAGCAAAATTGATCAGCTGGAAAAATAATTTATCCCTAATCCATAGGATCATCTTCACAACAATAAAGTCAAGTAATAGCTCTTAATAATGTCTAGGCCGCGATACATTCCGTACAGTTGATGTATCTTGAAAGGTCGTTACAATGGCTCG
>MFBV01000036.1:0-8115 GCA_001776505.1 Candidatus Curtissbacteria bacterium RIFCSPLOWO2_02_FULL_40_11
AATTCTTTAAATCATTATTTTGAGCCGTGGGGTATACTGAAGGGCAAGTACTATCATGTACCAAATCTCCGTTACTGCCGTCTGTAAGCTTCGAATAAGATTCTCCTCTCAATCTCTCAATTTCTTTTGTTAAAGCTTTGGCGGCGACTGACTGCAGGTCTGATTGCCTACGGGTAAAAAGTGATCCGGTTGTAGTAAGCAGTATTGTTACCAGGGCACCGATGAAAAGTAATGATATGAGAATTTCTATTAAACTAAATCCCGAATTTTTCTTTAGCTTAGGCATTACATATATATAAGCACAAAACGTGACAAAAGTGAATAGCCCGACAAAAAGCCCTATAATAAGGACGGACCCTTGACAGGTTGTCGTAATAAGCTTATTTTGTTTGTATGCCGGCTAAGAATTCTTTGAAAATTTATCTGGAAAACGGTTATTACCATATTTACAATAGGGGGGCAGGCAAGAGCAAAATATTTAAAGATAATCAGGACTATAATGTTTTCTTGCATTATTTAGAGAAGTACTTAGATCCAAAATCTGCCACATCGCTCCGCGATAAAATAAAACTTTTGGCTTACTGTCTGATGCCTAACCACTTTCATCTGTTTGTTTTTCAAAAAGACAAGAAGGGGATAGTTCAGTTTATGCGGTCACTGTGCACAAGTTATGCGATGTATTTTAACAAGAGATATGAGCGGTCGGGTACCCTGTTTCAGGGAAGGTATAAAGCGGCTTTAGTAGAGAGTGAGCCTTATTTTTTGCATCTCTCGCGTTATATACATCTTAATCCTGTGGGTTTAGTTAGCGACTGGCAAGATTATCGATATTCCAGTTATAAGAACTTTTTGGGGAAGAATGTGGATTCTTGGCTTGATTCTGAGCTGATCTTAAATTTTTTTAAACAATCTAAATACCTCAATGGGAATTTGTCATATAAAAAGTTTGTGGAAGACTACATTGGGGATTCTAGAGCAGAGCTGGAAGACATCACTATAGATTAATTTAACTTATAGTAAGGACGGACCCTTAAAGATTTGTTGTAATAGCCTAAATGGATATGAGGAGGTTTCTTGAGTAGGAAGGCCAAAAAGAGTAAAATAAGCAGGTTCTTGCCGAGATAGCTTGAGTGGCAGAGCAATCGTTTTGAAAGAGGGCTTATTTTTCGTTTGTGTGCCGTCCTAGCTCAATGGTAGAGCAGCTGTTTTGTAAACAGCAGGTTGTCGGTTCGAGTCCGACGGACGGCTCACCAAGCCTGACTTGGCTCACAAAATATAAAGTAAGCCGAATATCAGTCTCAAAATTCGAAGAATTTTGAAAAGGAGAAACAAATTTACAGAGTAAATTCTTCCTTGTGTAACAAGAAGAATTGGTAGTAAATTTAGTTTCGACGTGCTGGGATGACAGAGTGGACAATTGTAACGGTCTGTAAAACCGTCGCCCGTTCGGGCTACGCAGGTTCGAATCCTGCTCCCAGCACAAAATTACTGTCAAAAATGGCAGGAATTTTGTGCTTGAGGATTGGGGAGAAACTTCAGGTTCGTTATTGTGGAGTACTATTCCAACAACCGATTGGAATAGTTAGCGAAACAATATGCGGATTTGCGAAGCAAATCGAAGATCCTAATTTGCACGCCGACGTGGCTCAGTGGCAGAGCGTTCCCTTGGTAAGGGAAAGGTCATGGGTTCGATTCCCATCGTCGGCTCTGGTTCGACAGGCTCACCATTCGCGTGAGGCTGACGAAACATAATGGTGATGGGATGAGAAGTTTACCCTGAGGAGTGTAACGACGAATGGGATTCCCATCGTCGGCTCCCGTCTTTCGCTAAAGCTACAGACGATTCCCGTCTTTCGCTAAAGCTACAGACGATTCGCTGCATTTGTGCCACTTGACCCCACGAATCTTACTTTTCGCCTTTACAGTATTATTTATACACGGCTCAAAGAGCGATTTTGAGGGGTTAACCCAGCATAATGGTTTATGGAATTTTGGATTAATTACTAGATATTGTGCTGGGTTGACATTATCTGATACAATTTGGGCTACTTTTTATGGACGAGCAAAATTCGCCATCAGCTGGATCTTCTGCCCAAAGTCCGATTTACCAGGAATCACAAGAGAAAAATGCCAAGTGGTTATGGCTTTTGATTGTGCTAATTATTATTGGCGCATTAGTATTTGCTTTTTTTAAAGGATTAGGTCCATTTGCTCAGTTTTCAAATGGAGGAGAAAAAACAGTTTCTCCAACACCGGAGGCCAGAATAGAGTCTTCACCGGAGCCTTCACCAGAGGTAAAAGAAGTTGATAGGGGTGAACCAGGGATTAGAGTTTTAAACGGAAGCGGAGAAGCGGGAATCGCTTCGAGTATTAAAGATTTTCTTGAAGATTTAGGTTGGAGAGTACTTTCAATCGGCAACGCCGAAAGCTATGAATTTGATAGCACCACTATTACTTTTAAAGAGGGATTCGAGAATTTTGAAGACGCTTTAGTTACTGATCTATCGGCGAAATACTCAGTTAAGGTAAGTAGTGATTTATTAGAAGCTTCCGACGAAGCCGATATTGAAGTAATTGTCGGAACTGAATAATTTCCCGAATTTTTCAAAAGAAAAACCAAGCGATTGCTTGGTTTATTTGTATAAATAATTCCACCCTACTTGAGGCGCTGCTTTAGTTTTACTTCAGTTAGTACCAGGTGGATACCCTCAACAACTATTCAATGAATAATTGAAATACGGGATGATCCTAGAAAACTATCTTGTAAGTGAAGATTTTAACTAAAGTTTTAATGTGCGATCCAGAAGTAGGGAATATCCTGTGATCTAATTAGTATTTTACCACAATCATCAAGAAATCAGAATGGCGAGCTTGTTGAAAACCTATCAGCCTTGCGTTTGCAGGAAAAGACTGTTGCAACAAACGAACTTTTTGACATTGCGATCCCGAGCGAGCCCGCTCCGACTCGGAATCGAGGCGAGCGAAGCGAGTCGAGGGAGTGGCAATCTGTCTTTAGGCAAGATTGCTTCGGTCACTAGCGTTCCCTCGCAATGACATAGAGGTTTTCAACAGACTCAGAATGGCGTCCTAAATCCGGGTATCAATGTTCCAAAGATTACTGAAACAATTGGGAATAAGATTCTACCAATCATGCCCGTAATAAGCAGAAATAAAAGAATAAAAATGCCATATCTTTCGGTTTGAATAAAATCGTGATACCAATCTTTGGGCATGAGTCCTGCTAAAACTTTAAAGCCGTCGAGAGGGTGTACAGGAATTAGATTAAAGACTCCTAAAATAATATTGATCCAGATGACGATTGAAATAGTTTGGTAAAAGGCATTGACGGTAGCGTTCAAATTATTAGTGTAAAAAGCAATTAAATATGGTAGGGAAAGAAGAAAAGCCAGTATAAAGTTGGACAGGGCACCGGCAACAGAAATAAGAGCTGAATCCCTTTTGACATTTCGCAGGTTAAACGGGTCAAAAGGTGTAGGTCTGCCCCAACCAAAGCCAACAATTAAAAGGGCGATAGTACCAACGGGGTCAAGGTGAGATTGAGGATTCAAGGTTAGTCGGCCGGCAATTTTTGCCGTAGGGTCACCAAGCCGGTAGGCGACAAAGGCGTGTGAAGCTTCGTGAATAGTTATTGCTGTTATAAGACCTACAATAAAAGCAAAAGCTACGATTGGATTTCCTTGAAGCAAGGCTAAGATAAGCATAAGATAGATATTCGGCTATCAACGGTTGTTTGGACTTTAGGTGTTATGGTATATTCTAACAGCTTTGGCGGCTAACGCAAAAAGACTAATGACTAACGCAAGTATGAGCATTAGACCTTAGACGTTAGTCGCTAAAGCGTATTTATCATGCGAGTTTGCGAAATTTGCGGTAAAAAATCTTTAATACAAAAGTCCGGTGCCCACCAATACGGTGGAGGCTGGGCAATGAGAGCGACTAAAAAGCGCTTTGAAAAACGCGTAAATTTACACAGTGCTAAAGTGACTTACAAAGGTGTGCGCAGAACTATGCGGCTTTGTACAAAATGTTTAAGGCGAGTTAAGGAAGAAATGAAGAAAATAGCCCCCCACTAATTTTAGTACTCGACTTTTCAGTTTTATTCAAACACGTCTCGTACTGCAATTTTAGCGGGGCAGGCGTTTAAGAATTCTTCCTGTGATTATGCTGTGCCGATAAAATGCTTTATTCGTTCGTAAATTTGGGGGAATCCGTTTTTGACTTCATTGACTGACATAGGACGCTTGCCTTCTGGCTGAATGAGCCCTTTTGGTAAGAATTTGATTCTTAAGTTTCTGGTTTCTGGCTCGCCTCGCTTCGCTTGCGAAGCGGGTTTCTGGTTTCTGGTTTCTACTTCCGTCCAGACGGTCGGCCAAGGGTAGTAAGCGTTAATCATTCGCTGTAGTTTTTGTTTCGATGGTGGATTATTAAGATCAATTTGGCCGTTTGTTTTAGTAATTTTTTTTGTAAACGTTGCGGTTTTGTGGTTTTGCTCTTCAGGTTTGATTTTTCCTTTAAGATAGTTGGGTAGAGTCTCTATCAATAAATTAGATCCAATCATTCCTGTCTTTTCGATTAGTGATTCGTGAGTATCTTGGTTTTCTATTTCAATTTCTTGTTGATTTAAAATTGCGCCATGGTCAACTTCTTGGTCGAGTTTAATAATTGTGACACCGGTTTTTTTCTCTCCATCTAATATTGCAGACTGGATAGGTGAAGGACCTCTGTATTTTGGAAGTAGCGAAGGGTGAACGTTTATAAACCCATGCTTTGGCTTTTCTAAAATTTCTTTAGGGATAATGCGGCCAAAGGCAACCAGAATTGCCAGATCAAAACTTTTATCGATAGCCGCCAACTCATAGTCAACTGCTATATGATGTTTTACCGCCTCCTGTTTTACCAAACTTGCGCTCAAGGCCAGGCCTCGTCCAGCCTTGTTGTTTTGGCCTGTAATAACTAATTGAGGTTTGAATGGTGAGTTAGCAAGATTTTCCAGTACTATTTGCGCCAGGCGTGGGGTTCCCAGAAAAACTATTTTCATGCATATGCCAGTTCTATAAATTGCTCTTGACCCTTTTTATCTTTTTCTACTTTAAACATCTTTCCGTTTTGGTCGTGGACATGATCGATAAATAAAATGCCATTCAAGTGATCTATCTCGTGTTGGATTATGCGAGCGGGTAGACCTTTGTAGTGCGCAGTTGTTTTTCTGCCGTTCTTGTTTTGACTTTCAAAATCGAGTTCTGCGGGTCTAATTACATGGCCGTAGAGTTCGGGGACAGAAAGACAGCCTTCCAAGATTGTGACTTCTTTTTGGGAGAACTTAATTATTTTTGGATTTACGAAACTCTTGACTTTTTTACCTGAAAGATTTTGTCTGTTATTTACGATTTTTGCCACGAAAACTCTTTTTAGAACGCCGATTTGAGGGGCAGAAATTCCAAGGCCGGGCGGATCGGTTTGGGCTTCAAGTGTTTCGCTAAGATCAATGATTAACTGATCAAGATTCTTGTCGAAGGATTTAACTTCTTTGGAAACTTGTCTTAACCTTTTGTCTTCGTTAGCAGTTGTGATTACTTGACGTTTCATGTAATTTCTGATTCCTAATTATTCTCATTGATCTAAAAAATTCCCAATTCATAAATTTACGTCAATTAGGTTAATTTAAACTTGCTGGCTCTACGGTAATTTGGAACCCCTTATCAATTGCGTGAAATATTGGCGAAAGTTTTTTTATTGCCTTTTGCCTTTCTTGTAAATTATATAAGCCTAGTTTGTATTTAATGATTATATTAAATGTGGGATTTTTAGAAAAGAATATAGGATTATATGGGCCAAGAAGACTAATTGTTGAATCGCTCGCCTCGCTTCGCGCCCGCGTCGACGCAAGTCGCGGGCGAAGCGGGTTGAATTGTTGAATTGAGATTGCTGAATGTTTTGCGGGCTATTTCCCCAATTTTTTCCTTGTCTTTACCTTTTATTGTGAGTTTCACAAGTAAAGCAAACGGTGGGTAAGAGAGGAGGCGGCGATTTTCCAGCTGTGATTTAAAGTATGAATCATAGTTTCCGCTAGCAGAATATTTTAACGTTTCGTCGTCTGGATTATAAGTTTGTATTATTAAAGTACCGTTTTCCGGGAGTATTTTTTTGAGATTTGTTATGTGTGAGTAAAGCGTTTCTACACTCTCTAAATCGGCTCGGTTTAATAGTGAGTCGGGTTGAATATAAACTGCTGTATCGTATTTATTGATTTTTGGTGAATAAAATACTGTCGCGGTTTGGATATCAATTTCTGAACGCTGAACGCTGCCGCCTTTGGCGCTCGCCTCGCTGCGAAGTGGGAGCCTCGCCTCTGGCGGGAACGCTAAACGTTTGGTAATCTTTTTAACCTCAGCACGCAGTGAGTCGACGTTTAAAACATTAAAGTAAATGTCCTGAGATTTGCATTTGGGGCAATGTTCAGGATGTTTTTCGAAATAGTCGTTAAATTTGCAATTTTTACAAAACATACTACCGGATTCCTTTTTCTTGTTTAAGAAAAGAAGAATATGCTGCTTTTTTCGAAGTTCTTCCTGAAGGTGTGAAGAAATTGGTGAGAAATTTCCCCGAAGTTTTTCGTCCCTCATAGAAATTATTTTTGTATTCACGCCAAACATTTGCATTTTAATATAGCTTTTAAGTTGAAAGTAGGTTGTGATTTTGGGGGACGCGTCTACGATTTTAATTTGGGCTTTTGTCAGCGCGGAAATTTTTTGGGCTACAGTTAAAGTGTCAAAATATGGTGAGCGTTCGTCTTTGTAGGCACCATCGTGTTCATCGTAAATGATAATTTCTTTAAGATTTGGGCAGGGTGAAAAAATTGCCGAGCGGGAACCAAAGATGTAGTCGGCCTTGCCGGACTGGATTTTTTGCCATGCAGCAAATTTTTCGCTAAGTTTAAGCTCGTTATGGTAAACAACGTAATTTTTGGCTCTCGGAAATTTTGCCAGAGTTTCGGGAATTTGGTTAATTGTGGGAACGAGGACGAGAGTTTGCTGAACGCTGAACGCTGAAAGCTGAACGCTGCTGACTAATTTTGCGTTAAGCTTTAAGCTTTTAGCATTAAGCGGCGGCATCGCCGCCTCAAAACAATTAACCATCGGAGCCATGTAATATTCACTCATCCATTTAAGGAGTTCAATCTGGTAGGGAAGTAGTAGGGGCTGATTAAAAATAATTTTTGAGATCTTTTTTAAATTTCGAATTTCGAATTTCGAATTTCGAATTTCCGGGCTTATGCTTAGCACAATACCTGTTGGATTTCTCTTGCCAAATGGAACTTCGACAAGTTGGCCAACTTCTACTTTTAATTCTTTAGGAATTTCGTAAGTATAGGAATCAATATCCGGAGATTGATAGGTGAGGACAACAACTTGAGCGTACATATTGCCATAAATAGTAAATGGTTAATGGTTAATAAGCAAAGCTTGCGATCCTTGTCAAATAATAATTTAACTGCGGGTCTAAGTAAATAGTTGGTGGAAGGAAAAGAGAACTGGTTTCAAAACACATCACGTTCGTCATTCTCAGCTTGCCTGCCCTGAGTTTTATCGAAGGGACTCAAGAATCAGATCCTCACTTTCGTGAGGATGACGCAGGGAGTTTTGAAACGGGTTCAGATTACTTTAATGATTTAAATTATTAAAGTTAAGAATATACTTCGGTAATTCGGATTATTAGATTTTTCAAATATAGATTATTCTGAGCGAAAATCTCCGGCTTTTAAGCCGGAGATGAAGTGAACCTTGAGCGAAGATCAGAGAACCACGGCCTTCAGGCCTTGGGAATCTATTTTGATTGTTGTTTATATGCTTCGAGGAGATTTTGGAAAAGTGAGGCGACAGTCATTGGACCAATCCCGCCGGGGACAGGGGAAATCGCGGAAACGATTTTAGAAACTTCTTTAAAGTCTACGTCACCGGTAAGTTTTATTTTTGGCAATTCTGATTCAGGCTTTTCTAATAGGCCGCTTGAAGGTCGGACCTTGTTTTGGGTTGTTGTATTAATCCCAACGTCTATAACTACTTGGTCTTTATTGACATGAAAATCTTTAATTAG
>MFBV01000036.1:8147-22056 GCA_001776505.1 Candidatus Curtissbacteria bacterium RIFCSPLOWO2_02_FULL_40_11
AAATCTTTAATTAGTTTTGCTTTGCCTGTTGCTACAATTAATATATCTGCATTTTTAGTTATGTGGGGCAGTTTTTTGGTTTTGCTATGGCAAACGGTTACGGTTGCATCTAAATTCATGAGCGCCATTGCTGTTGGTTTTCCAACGAGCGATGATCTTCCGACTACTGTGATATTTCTGCCGTGGATTGGGATTTGATAATGGTAGAGAAGAGTTAAAATCCCCTTAGTAGTTGCGGGGGTGTAACCACCCTTTTTATTTTCCAGAAGTAATTTGAGATTTGTTGCAGTCAATCCATCGACGTCTTTTTCGGGAGCGATTTTGTTGATGATTGTGTCTTTGTCCAGGTCTTTTGGAATTGGCATTTGGACAATTATTCCGTGAATGGAATCGTCTGAATTAAAATTAGAAATCATTACTTCTAAGTCCAATTGGGAAAAATCCTCTTTGAGTTTTTTAAGCTCGACAATAGCCCCGATTTTTTCTCCGAATAATATTTTTTGTTTTATATAGGAATTGGATTGGGCAAGATCGCCAACTTGGATAATTACCAGTTTGGGTTTAGTTTTTATTTTTTTAATTTTCTTGGTTAAATCCGCTGCGATTATGTTACGAACGACACGCCCGTCTAAAATTTTTGCCATTTATGGAATTGGAAATTGTTTTGTTAATTGTTGAACTTCTTTAGAAATTGCCAAGAGTTTTTTGTTTTTGGAATATTTTGCTTTGAATTCTTTTAAAAAAGGCGCGCGGTCTTCGCGTTTTTTGGGGAGTTTTTCATCTTTTATTTTATCTACGACCTCTTTGATCCATTCTGCGATTTTTTTCATTTCTGCTTCCTTCATACCCCGAGTAGTTACAGACGGTGTGCCGATGCGAATTCCGGAAGGGTAAAAAGGCGGCATTGGGTCAAACGGGACAGTGTTCTTGTTGGTTACAATTCCGGCAACTTCCAGGGCGAAGGCAACAGGTGCGCCGTTTAGGTTAAGATTTTGAAGATCGATTAGGATGAGGTGATTGTCGCTGCCTCCGCCGGATAAGTCAAAGTCAAAGTCAATAAGTGCAGAAGCAAGAGCCTTGGAATTTCTGACAATCTGATTTGCATATTCTTTGAAGGGTTTACCCTGAGCTTCGCGAAGGGCGACAGCAATTGCTGCAGTTTGATTGTCGTGCGGTCCGCCTTGAAGGCCGGGGAAAACCGCTTTATCAATTTTTTCTGCAAGCTCGGGGTCTTTTTTAAAACCTTTTTCGGTCACCATTAATATTGCTCCGCGAGGGCCGCGCAGAGTTTTGTGAGTTGTAGTCATAACAATGTGAGCGTAGGCAACTGGAGACTCGTGAGCTCCCGTGGCAACTAATCCTGCAATATGTGAAATATCCGCCAGTAAATAAGCGTTGATGCTGTCGGCAATTTCGCCGAACTTTTCGAACTCGAATGCGCGAGGGTAAGCCGTAAAGCCGCAGACAATTATTTTCGGTCTTTCGCGTTTGGCAATTTTTTCGATAGCATTAAAATCCAGTTTGCCATCACGGCCTAGTTCGTAAGGAACAGCCTTAAAATATTTGCCGCTTATGGAAACCGGCGAGCCGTGCGTTAAGTGACCGCCGAAGGCAAGCGAAAGCCCCATAATTTTGTTTTTCAGTGGTTCGAGAAGCGCTAAATAAACGGCAGTGTTTGCCGGCGAGCCGGAGTATGGTTGTACATTGGCGTGGGGAACGCCGAATATTTTTTTAGCTCTAACTTGTGCCAAGATTTCAACGTCGTCGACGAATTTATTGCCTTGATAATAGCGCTTTTTGGGGTATCCTTCGGAATACTTGTTTGTAAATTCGCTACCGAGTGCTTCTAAGACAGCGCGACTTGTGTAATTTTCCGAAGGGATCAGCTGGAGAACGTCGGATTGTCTCTGTATCTCCGAGTCGATAATTGACTTTGTTTCAGGATCGGTTTTTTTTAGACTAGTCATATAGTTGCCAGTTTCCAGAGACCAGGGATTAGTTAATTATTTTACAGATTTAATTAGTCCTGTTAAAACTTTCGCCGTTTCAACCTGTTTCTCTGAAAGACTTTTATATATTGTATCTGAATAGAAGATTCTTTCAAATGAAAAATCAATGTAGAATTCCAGTTCCGTTAAAGAAGACAGAGCAATTCTATAAAATTGTCTTCTTTCTTTGCTGCCATTTCTTGAGTAACCTTCTGCGATATTAGCTGGTACAGAAACCGCACTTCTGCGCATTTGGCTGACGAGACCAAATATCTCAGATTTTGGGAATTTTTCCGTTACATCATAGATGGCATGCGCTAATTTATTTGAAAATTCCCAAGCCTTAAGATTTCTGTAACCCTTATGGTATTTGTTCACTGGATTTCTTTGACTCTTGACTCTGGCTACTATACACTACTTGATCAAGTAACTTGCGGGCTTCCAAATAATCCGGTTTTAGCTCCAAGGTTTTTTCTAAATATTCAATAGCTTTTTTATTGTTGTCTAAAATAATTTCTATTTTTGCATTTGTCAGGTATGTAATCGGGTAATTTGGGGCAAGTTCAATCAATTTATCTTCAATATTTTGGGCTTCAGCGTTATATTCATCGCTTTGGGTAGCAAGAAGGGCATAGGCGCGCGCAACTCTTTGAGCGATTAAGAAATTATTGGGTGACAGTTTTAAGGCTTGAGCGGCCAGGCTGCTTGCTTCGCTGGCTAATTTAGTTGAGTTTTCAATAGCTTCTGTTGCTGTTGACGCAGTTGCCAAGGCGGAGGAGTAATCCGCGAGAAGATAAGGGTTTTTTACAAAATGGGCGTTTTGTGCATTAGCGTAAGCTGTTAGTTCTTTCCCAGAGTTTTGACCTTTAAAGTTTTCGGCACGTTTTTCGAAAACATTGGACATATAAGAGCGAAATGTAAAACTTAAGACATACAAACCAAGTAAAGCGATAAGTAAAAGTATGGGGAGGCGGTAATTTTCTTTAAGCTTGAATTTTAACTGGGCCAAAGGGGGAGGTTTTGAGTAAATCAAAGCAGAAGCGATTATTAAATGTGCGGCGGTTTGGGTGGCAACAGTTGAAAAGCCAAAGAAGATTGTAGCGAGATAACCTGCGAGTGAAGCAAAAGCTGCATTGGTAAATAAAGAGTGAGTGCGGAATTTGAAAAGACTCCAAAATACTGCGATTATGAAAGCTATATAAGTGCCGAAGCCGATGACACCATTATTTGCTAAATAATTTAGATATTCGTTGTGGGCTTTGTTGTAGAAAAATTCCCATTCACTGGTTTGGTTATGGGTTTCTGGTCTGTATATAAAATATGACGATACAAAAGTCTCGGGGCCGCTGCCTAAAATTGGCCATTTTTTAACTATATTTAGTGCACCTTGCCAAATAATTAATCTAATTTGTCCGGATTCTGTGCCGCCAGTTTCCAGTGCTGTTTGGGAAGGCTGTGTTTGAGCTGTTTGTGTGGTAGGGGGTGTATTCGGTGATTGCTGATTGCTTACTGCGTTTTGTAAACGTGATTGCAAAGTACTTGAAAATATGAAAGAAATGAGAATGAAAATTATGGCGATAACTGTGAGCTTGCGATAGTATTTTTTTTCTAATAAAAATAAAAAAATTACCGCAGATAAAATTAAGCCGATTATTCCTGCGCGCGAGTTTGTTAAAAATATTGCCCAATAAATTGCTGTGGATCCAGTGAGAAATAATAACTTATGATTGGTGGTTTGGGATTTTAAAAATAAGCTAAGTGAAAGCGGAAGGATTAAAACTAAGTACGAAGCAAGCCAGTTAGGCTGACCGAGTGTTGAGAAAATTCTGAGCGTTGGTTGAAAGTCAACTTTCCAACAGGTGGATGTCAATTCTCCGGTTAAGACAAAACAAGAAGGGTCTTTGCCAAAATGGCCGGGAATGCCCCAAAGCGAAACTGCGAATGCGGATATAGTTAAGGTTACAAAAATAATCTTAACGTGTTCTTTAGTTAAGTTGATTAGTGCTGTGGCGAAAATTATTAAGTAAGCAAATTGGGAAATCAAACCTCCGTTCAGGCGAGAAGGGAATCCAAATATCGACGTGTATTTGTCAATTGAGAAGAAGGCGGAAAATATTTGGACTGCTACAAAAACAGCGAATAAATTTAAAACTAAGCTTTTGGGGATGAGAATTTTCTCAAGCAAAACAAATTTTGCAATTGTCAGGAAAAGCAAAAGTGTGGACAGTGCGTAAACGAAGTGCATTTTTGGTACTTCGAAAAGTTCGGTGTTAAATGTAGAGAATATTAGCGGAGTAGCAATGGCAAGAATTAAAAAAATAGACCAAATGATTTGGTCAAGATTTTTTGGAAGTTTTTCTGTTACTTTAAAAATCACCATCGCAAATCTTATCATATTTACTTTTTGTTAAACTTACCAATATTTAATATAATGGTGTTATGTCGGAAGCGAGTGAGGTGCAGACTCAAGATCGAGAGGCTGCTGATACAGAATCAGGATTGAGTGATGCACTCGAGCAAACTAGAAGTAGATGGAGTGTTGGGTTAGAAGATTGGCACAGTCGATTGCTAGCTTTTAAAGATAGCAGGGCACAGCAAGACCATGGTTTTTTATTAAATTTGCACAACACAGCTGATGCTCGATTGTGGCGGAGAATGGCTCCAGTTTTAATTGGTGGTGATAGAATGCTTGCGGCTTTAAGAAATGGTCTTGATGCAGTTGGGTTAGTGCACCGAAAGATGTTTTCTCCTAAGTCAAAATCTACGAGGTCATAGGAAATTTAATGACTTTTGATGAGATTTTAGTTAAAGTTTTGGAAATTTCCCAGTTTCCAGAAGAAAGACGTCAGGATTTTGTGGACACTTTTTATCAGTATCTTTTTATGAAATTGGTTTCTGAAGTTCAGAAGGAAGATCCAGAAAATTCAGAAAAAATTATGAGAATAAATGCTGATAAGTTAGATAGCGAGGAAGTTAAGCGTATAGTATCTAAAATTTCCCAGAATCCTAAATTACAATCTCAAATCAATAAAGTAACGGACGAAGTCATATCGGAAATCGTCGATGATATTGCCAAGTATGCGACAGAGGAACAGAAGAATAAAATTGGTTCAGTAATTACCTCGTGAGTCGAGATTAGTTTCAATTTAAATTTATTTATGGCAATTGAGTAAGAGTGGAATTTAAGCTATACTTTTTGGCAGCCGAATATAAGCTTCAAGCTTAAAGCTGAATGCCGAACGCAAGATATTATAGGTTTGAGAAATTAGATGTTTGGAAAGACGCGAGAGAGTTTGTGACTTTAGTTTATAAAATTACCGGAAATTTTCCTTCAAAAGAAAAATTTGGACTAATAGATCAAATAAGAAGAGCTGCTATATCTATAGTGCTTAATATTGCTGAAGGATCGGCAGGAAGATCAGATGCGGATTTTAAGAGATTCCTTAAAATGGCGCAAGGATCTTTACATGAAGTAATTGCAGGATTTTATATTGCTTCAGATCAGGAATTTGTTAATAAGAGTCAATTTGATCAGGTTTACGATTTTTCTCAGAAACTAAACGCTAGAATCAATGCTTTAATTAAAAAGCTTTAAGCTTTTAGCGTTTTGCATTATGCAATAAAACAATGATTCCACTAGTAGATCATATTCTAGGCCAGTTTTCTCGAGATTTAGGAGTTGATTTAGGTACTGCCAATACTCTCATTTATGTTGGCGGTAAGGGGTTAGTTATTCGGGAACCCTCTATTGTTGCCCAGCATAAAAAGAGCAAACAGGTTGTGGCAATCGGTGAAGATGCCAAGAAAATGATTGGCAAAACTCCGCTTTCTATTATTTGCGTTAAACCCTTAAAAGACGGAGTAATTTCCGATTACGATACGACTCTTGCGATGCTTTCGTATTTTGTTAAAAAAGTTCATAAAAAACCCGGACAACAGTTTAATTTGCCGAGGCCAAAGATGGTGATTGGGGTGCCGTCGCAAATTACAGAGGTAGAAAGAAGAGCGATACTGGATGTAGCAAGCGAATCCGGAGCAAGAGTGGCATATCTTGTAGAAGAGCCAATGGCAGCTGCGATTGGCGCCGGTATTGGTGTGGATGAACCGGTTGGTTCGATGATAGTTGATATTGGTGGTGGAACAAGTGAAATTGCCGTAATTTCTTTAGGAGGAGTTGTAGTGGGAAGATCTTTGAGGCTTGCGGGAGACGAAATGGATCGAGACATTATTAATTATGTAAGGACACGGTATGGTTTAGCGTTGGGGGAGAAGACAGCCGAAGATGTTAAGTTGCTGCTTGGAAGCGCATACCCAATGCCAGTCGAAAAGCAGGTAATAGTAAGAGGACGAGACTTGGAGAAAGGTTTGCCAAAGTCAATCAGACTTACATCTGCTCAAATCAGAGAAGCTCTGTCGTTAACGATCAACACGATAGTTGAGAATATTCGCGACACAATTAATGATGCACCACCGGAACTTGCGGCGGATATTGCTGAGAGAGGGATTGTAATTTGTGGTGGCGGATCACTGATTTATGGTTTGCCGAAACTAATTTCCGCGGAAGTTAAAATGCCTGTAAGCGTTGCAAATGAGCCTCTTTCTTGTGTAGTTTTAGGTTGTGCAAACTTGCTCAACGACAATGAACTTTTAGAAAGAGTTAAGATTGCCCGCACTAATTAGCAAAAATCCTAAATAAAATGCGAAAGACCAAAATTCGATTGCCGTGGCTTGGGGAGTCGATCGGTAGAGACACAGGGAAAAAGCGGTGGATCCGGGAAGGCGAATTTGAAGAGCATCGCTTCAGTGGTAGTTTAATTCAAAGAGTAAGTGTTAATAGGCTTTACATTTTTTATATTACGGCCTTTTTAATTTTATTAGTTTTTCTGGCGCGGCTTTTTCAACTGACGATTATTTCGGGAAGAGAAAATCAGGAACTTGCGGAAAGTAACCGTATTCAACTCATAGAGAGAGAAGCAGAGAGAGGGGTAATTTACGACCGGGAGGGAAAAATTTTGACAAGATCAAACAGAATTTATTTACTATTTAAAAATGGCGAGGAAAAAGAGATTACAAAAGATCAAGCACAGGATTTAGAAAGAGAAGGATTAGCAAGTGAAAACTTCGAGGGAGAACTGGGACGAGTGAAGCAAGAGGTGAGAAGGGAGTATACGTTGAGAGAAGCTGCAGCTCATGTTTTGGGTTATACGAGCGAAATACAGGAAAAAGATTTGAGGGTAAACGCTAATTTATCTTCTGCTCAATCAATAGGTAGACTCGGTTTGGAACAAACCTACAACAATTTTTTAACAGGCAGAGTTGGCAAGAAGTTAATAGAAGTAGATACGTTCGGCAAAAAAATTTCTATACTGGGAGAGGAAGAATCAAATCCTGGTCAAGATCTCTACACAACGCTAGATGGGGATTTGCAGAGAGTTGTGTTTGAATCACTACATAACCAAGCAAAATCGGTGGGTACAAAAAAGGGGGCGGTTGTAGTTCAAAACCCAAATACCGGAGAAGTTTTGGCGCTGGCGTCTTCACCTTCTTTTGACCCAGAAGATATCGGTAAATCCGTTTCTGATCTTGAAAAACCTTTTTTTAACAGGGCTACACAGGGTAGCTACCCGCCAGGATCGGTTTTTAAAATTGTTACCGCACTTGCCGGTCTTGAATCAGAATTAATTGATGAGAATACAGAAATAGAGGATGTGGGGCAATTTGAACTCGGTGGCAGTACTTTTTCCAACTGGTATTTTAATCAGTACGGGAAAAAGGATGGCATACTTAAAATCCAAAAAGCGATTGCAAGAAGTAATGACATTTTCTTTTATCGAGTCGCTGAGAAAATTGGGCTGCGAGCGCTTCGGGAAATGGCTAAAGAATTGGGCTTGGGGCAAAAGACAGGCATTGATCTTCCGAGTGAAGCGGTTGGTTTAGTTCCAGATGAAGTTTGGAAGCAAAGCGCTTTTTCTGACAATTGGTATCTTGGTGATACTATGCATCTTGGAATAGGGCAAGGATTTATGTTAACGACACCAATTCAAATGAATGTAGTAACATCCTTTGTTGCTTCTGGGAAATTGACCAGGCCTTATTTGGTTTCCAAAATTGCCAGTCGGGATGAAGATTTTGTGGAAATTGGCGGAAAAATTTTAGGAGATAGCATTGTTGCAAGTCATAATTTAGAATTTGTAAAAGCCGGGATGCGCGATGCATGTAAGCTTGGCGGTACCGGGGCGCCGTTTTTTAGTGCAAACTACGATGTTGGGTGTAAAACAGGAACTGCCGAGAGAGAGCTTGGAAATCCCCATGCATGGTTTACGGTTTTTGCACCGTTTGATTTTCCTCAAATTGCCGTGACAGTTTTAGTAGAAGATGGGGGAGAAGGTTCTAGTGTTGCAGCACCTGTTGCCAAAGAAATCGTTGATTGGTGGATGGAAAACAGGATCTAGAGTCAAGTGACCAGAGTCAAGGGGAGAGAACTGGTCTCTGGCAACTGGCGACTATTTACTAACTATGAAACTTCCAAAACAATTAAATATTAAATTACTAAAGTTTCATGATCTCCGTTACGGCGAAAATCCGCATCAGCAAGGAGCATTTTATGTTGAGGGCACGGAGAGTGGTTTTGAAAAATTGTGGGGCATCGATCTTTCTTACAACAATTTAGAAGACGCATATGGTGCGTGGAGGTTGGTGAGTGAATTTAAAGAACCAACGGTTGCCATAATTAAACACGGTAATCCAGGCGGGATTGCCTCGAGAAAAAATTTAACTGAAGCATATAAATTAGCTTACGAAGCGGATCCGGTCAGTGCATATGGTGGAATAGTTGCAGTCAATCGCGAGCCGACTCTGGAAATGATTGAGGTAATGCGCGGCAAATTTTATGAGTTAATTATTGCATCGGATTATTCAAAGGCTGTTTTGGAAAGACTTAAAAAAAGAAGCACAAAAATGAGAGTTATTAAAGCCAAAAAACCGCACAATAGGCTTGAAATAAAAAGGATATTTGAAGGCTTTTTGGTGCAAACTCCTGATAATGTCAAGGAGACTCCTTACCGTTGGAAGGTAGTTAGCGGTAAAAAGCCGGATAAAAAAACTTTGGATGATTGTGTGTTTGCCAACAAAATTGTCAAACACGTAAAGAGCAATGCGATAGTTATAGCCCGTGACTTGGCGCTTGTAGGGGTCGGGATTGGCCAGCCGAATCGGGTTAATAGTGTCGACCTTGCCACAAGACAAGCCGGTAAGAAAACCAAAGGGGCGGTTCTTGCAAGCGACGCGTTTTTTCCGTTTGACGACAGTGTTAAGTTGGCAGCCAAATCAGGAATTTCTATTATCCTTCAGCCGGGCGGTTCAATCCGCGACGAGAGAGTGATTGCAACTGCCAAAAAACTTGGGATAACGATGATATTTACTGGAGTAAGGCACTTTAGGCATTAACAAAATTGACCTAATTGACCTAATTGCTCTAATTTCTAAAATTTAGAATTTGGAGCTTGAGAATTTTTTAGGTCAATTAAAAATTAGAATAATTAGAAATTTAGAAAATGGACAATATTTTCGTACGTAATATTTTTGCGGCTGTTTTTGATAAAAAAGTTTTGGATCCAATATTGGAAATTCTGAAAGCTGGACAAAAGGCCAGACCTTTTTCTGGGCGAAAGTCTGGTACAAGGTCTGGCCTTGGGCTGGACAATGTTAGGTTTTGGGGGACAGAAGGGACTGTTGAATACTTAAAACAAAAGGGTTTTAAGGCTAATTCTGTTGTCAGTGGTTTTGATTTTGACGGAAGGGTGAAGACTCTTGACAGGAAAGTTTTTGCCGCAATTTTGGCGGATAGATCTAAGAGGAAGCACTTAAGTGAACTAAAAAAACTTGCAAGATACACCTCCGAGGTGGACTTTGACTCCTCGGAGGTGAACAAGCTAGGTGTGTCAGGGCTCACACCCGGTGTGGAGTCTGGGAGTCATCTTGAAGACACACCGGGTGTGGGGGATTGGCAGCCTTTTGACCTGGTTATCGTTAATCTTTATCCGCTTGATAAAAAAAACTTCCCGGAAAGTATGGATATTGGCGGGCAAGCCTTAATTCGCGCGGCGATTAAGAATTATAAAAATGTAGCGCTGGCGTTTGACGCGAGCAGTTTAGCGAGTTTAGTTCGTGAGCTGATTGGCAGTAAAGGTTCGACTACTTTATCTTTCCGCAAAAAACAAGCCCAAAAAGCAGCAGAGTTTATTGCAAGTAGAGGAAAACTCGAAGATAGTTTATTTATATGACCAAAGAACTTCCATATTGGGTTGCAACTTCCGCAATACCTGGCGTTGGGACGCAGACGTTTAATTATCTTCTAAAAAAATTTAAAACTCTCAAGAGATTTTGGAATGCTTCGTCAGAGGATATCAAGAAACTAAAGGTTGATTTAAAAACGCGTGATTCGATTTTGGAGTTTCGCAGCAAAGTTGACCCTAAAATTTATCTGGAAAAAGTATATGAAGCCGGGATTAAGGTTGTTATAGCTATTGACCGTGATTATCCTGCTAATTTGCGGCAAATTCAAGATTGCCCTCCAGTTTTATATTATAAAGGTACATTGCTTTCCCAAGACGATTTGGCAATTGCAGTTGTTGGCTCGCGTAGAGCAACAATTTACGGCAGGCAAGTTACCGAAAAGCTGGTTAGCAGTTTAGTTATGAGTGGTTTAGTTATTGTCAGCGGGTTGGCTAGAGGAATTGACTCTATTGCACATAGAGCAGCGCTTGATGCCGGCGGCAGAACCATAGCCGTTTTAGGAAATGGTCTGGATACAATCTATCCGCCGGAAAATAAAAGACTGGCGGAAGAAATTGTTGAAAACGGAGCAATAGTTAGCGAATTTCCTTTAGGATTTCCATCAGTCCCTTCTAATTTTCCGGCAAGAAACAGAATAATTTCGGGTTTATCTCTTGGTGTTTTGGTAACCGAAGGAGCTATTGATTCCGGTTCGATGATTACCGCCGGACAGGCAGCGGAACAAGGTAGAGAAGTTTTTGCCGTGCCCGGACCGATTACCGGTAAGATGAGCGAGGGCGCCAATAATTTAATTAAGGAAGGTGTTCATCCGGTAACAGAAGCGGTCGATATTCTAGAAATTCTTAATATAGAAAGAAAAAGGAGAATCCTTGACGCAAAGGATTCTCCTTTACGTATAAAGCCAAATGATAAAATGCAGGCAAAAATTTTAGAAATCTTGGACGGTCAGTCGAAGCATATAGATTTAATTGCACGCGAAACAGGATTTTCTATTGATAAAGTAAACAGTGCTTTAGGTCTAATGGAAATTAAGGGTTTCGTTAAAAACTACGGAGCAGGAATGTGGGGGATCTAGGAGTTGTTAATTCTCATTTTCCGGCTATTCTCTACTTTAATGATTTAAATTACTAAAGCAGGATTTTCTTTTCGTGGGCAAACTTTTTCTTCAAAAATTCATCATGTGCGGAGTAATTTTTACTTGAGATAAGTCTACTTGCCAATCGTTCAACTCCTTGCCAGAATTCCTTTGTTGATTCGCTTCGGGCTATTTTGTTTATAGTATCTTTGTAACCTTGATTATAGTTGAGAGTTAAAGAGACTCTTGAAATGGTTGTACTTGAAACCTTTAGCATGTCCATGATTGTTTGGTAATCGTAATTTCTCATGAGAAGCGCAGCGATTGCTAATCTTTTGGCAAGCATGGTTTTTTCTATTGGTGATAGTAAGTCCGCAAGGAATGATTGAATTTCTTCTTTGGATTTTAAGTGTTTAAGAGCTTCAAATAGCGTTTCGTACATTTTTGATTCTACTTGTTTGTGGACGAATCTTTTGGAGACTTGTGACATTGATAGTATTACTTTAATGATTTAAATTACTAAAGTCAAGATATTATTTGGTTATAAGCTTTTTGGCAAAAATTGATTATATTTTTGATGAGTATCTTGACAGACGTGATACAAAAGAGGGATGGCATAAATCTGCAATTGACAACTGATAGTTGACATGTGACATTTAAATAATTATGGAGAAACATAAATTGTGAAAAATCTGGTAATAGTAGAAAGTCCAACTAAAGCCCGTACCCTGGGGCAGTTTTTGGGGAAAGACTACGAATTGATAGCCTCTATGGGACACGTGCGGGATTTGCCGCGTGGAGAATTCGGTGTGGACACGGAAAAAGATTTTGAACCAAAGTACGTTATTCCAAAAGAAAAAATAAAGATGGTAAATGCGCTTACGAAATCAACAGCTGCTGCCGAGAATTTATTTTTGGCAACAGACCCGGATCGAGAGGGGGAAGCGATTGCCTGGAATCTTTTAAAAGTTATTGAGCAAAAGGAAAAGATTAAGGATAAAAATTACCAAAGGGTAGTGTTTCACGAAATAACTAAGGATGCGGTAACGGATGCGTTTAATCACCCCAGGAAAATCGACGGTGATTTAGTTGAAGCCCAGCAAGCCCGAAGAGTTTTGGACCGGCTTGTTGGGTATAAGCTTTCACCGCTTCTGTGGAAAAAGGTCAAAAGCAAACTTAGTGCAGGAAGAGTTCAATCAGTTGCACTAAGACTTGTAGTTGACCGGGAACGGGAGATTGAAGCGTTTAAGGCGGAAGAATACTGGACAGTTGAAGTAAATTTGGAGGGGGATGTGAAAAAAGAGTTCAGCGCAAATCTAGTAAAGGTAGACGAGAAAAAGGCAGAGATTGGTAACAAAAAAGAATCGGATAAAGTAGTAGGCGATTTAGAGAAAGCAAACTACAAAGTAATCGAGGTAAAAGCCAAAGATGCCAGAAAATATCCTAATCCTCCTTTTACAACTTCGACCATGCAGCAGGCGGCTTCGAATAATTTGGGGTTTAGTGCCAAGCGTACGATGCGCGCTGCGCAAAAGCTTTATGAAAAAGGGCTTATAACCTATATGCGAACAGATAGTGTGAATCTGGCATCGGCTGCAGTTACTTCGGTTAGAAAATATATTGAAAAAACATATGGCAAAGATTATTTGCCGGAAAAGGAGAGGCGATATAAAGTTAAATCACGTCTTGCCCAGGAGGCACACGAAGCAATTAGGCCTACAAATATGAATACAGTAAGTGATTCGGTGGAGGTTGGGGATGAGCAAAAACTTTATAAATTAATCTACAACAGAACGGTAGTTTGCCAAATGGCAGAAGCAGTTGTCGCTGAGACCACAATTGACATTGAAGCTTTAGGAGACGGAAAATATCTGTTTCGGGCAAGCGGACAGAAAATAAAGTTTGACGGCTGGTACAAGGTTTACGGCAAAGCGCCAATAAAAGAACAGGTTTTGCCGGAAATTAGAAAAGATGAAAATCTAAAATTGAATAAGGTAATTCCAACTCAAAAATTTACCGAACCGCCTGCAAGGTACACTGAGGCGACATTAATTCGGGATTTGGAAAAGCACGAAATCGGCAGACCCAGCACATATGCACCGACAATTTCAACTTTGTATGACAGATTTTATATTGAAAAATTAGAAAATAGAAAAATCGGCCCGACCCCTATTGGTAAAACCACAGTGGATTTTTTAGTTAAGTATTTTCCTAATATTGTGGATCTTTCATTTACTGCCAAAATGGAGGGAGAGCTGGATGAAATTGCCCGGGGAGAAAAAGAAATGAAACCTATGATGCAAGAATTCTGGGAACCGTTTAAAAAGCAGGTTGATAAGGTTTTGGAAGAAGCTGAAAAAATGAAAGTGGATGTTGAGAAAACTGACGAAAAATGTGATAAGTGCGGGAAAGATATGGTTGTTCGCTACGGTAGGTACGGAAAGTTTTTGGCGTGCAGTGGCTTTCCTGATTGTAAAAATACCAAAGCACTGGCTGCTGATGCCGGCGTAGTTTGTCCGGATGACGGCGGGAAGGTTGTAAGGTTGTAATG
>MFBV01000037.1:0-9665 GCA_001776505.1 Candidatus Curtissbacteria bacterium RIFCSPLOWO2_02_FULL_40_11
GAGTCAGACTCGATTTCACTCCTCAGGATGACAGGAAGTGCGAAACTCGTAAATAATATAATTATATATACGGTTTAGAGGCTAAAACTAAAGGAATTTTTACTGACGTAAGTACATCAATACGTATATTAGTGATCAGAATACCGGTAGCTCTTTGGGTAATAATAATGCCCGACTATTTTAAAACAAAATTTAAAATCTTGTCTTTAACAAAAATTGTCTTGTACTTTTTATTTCCAATATGGGCCTGTACCTTCTCTGAAGCTAAGGCCGACTTTTCTGCCTCATTTTGGGAAATACCCCTAATTGCACTTAAGGTGTCTCTGACTTTGCCGTTAACCTGGATTACCAGTTGGATTTCTTCAGTTTTAGCTAACTTCGAATCAAACTTTGGCCAGGGCTGAAAGTGAACACTCCAGTCATTGGTTTTTAGTTGACCGTTGACAGCTTCTTTATGACTATTAACTGTAAACTGTCGACTATGAACTCTCTGCCACAGCTCCTCGCAAATAAACGGTGCAAAAGGCGCAAGCAGCTTAAGAAAAGTCTCAAGCTCATTAATAGTTATCAGTTCACGGTTAACAGACTTATTTTCATTACCGTCAACTGTTTTCTTTTCCAGCGCTCTCAACCAAATCATTAGAGCTGAAATCGCCGTGTTGTAATCCAAACTTTCAATGTCCTCGGTCACTTGCTTGATGGTTTGATGCATAATCGTCAGGCTTTCAGGTTGTCGGGTAGTCGGGCCATCGGGTTTCTTATTTCCTGATAACCTGATCTCCTGATGACCTGATAACCTGCCAACTATGTTGGCTATCCTCCATACTCTTTTCAGGAATCTGCTCATTCCCTCAATTCCCTCATCTCGAAAATCTCCGCCCTGCTGATACCGGCCACAAAACATCAAATAACACCTGAGTGTATCAGCTCCGTATTTTTCAATATAATCGTCCGGATTCACAATATTGCCTTTCGATTTGCTCATCTTCGCACCTTTGGAAACCAATAACCCGTGGGCCCTAAACTTGGTAAACGGCTCTTCGAAGCGAGTCAAGCCTAAATCCTTAAAAACCATAGTCAAAAACCGTGTGTAAAGCAGGTGCAGTACCGAATGCTCCGCTCCACCTATGTACATGTCGACTGGAAGCCAGCGCCTTGTGACCTCTCGGTCCCAAGGAATTTCTAATTTCCCCTCCAAAGGATGGTCTGCCTTTGGCAGATAATTTATAATTTCTAATTCATTTTTAACTTTTGAATTGTATTTTTGATTTTTGACTTCCCTCGACCTGAGCTCGGGACGAAGGTTTGATTTTTGATGTCCTAAGGCTAAATAGCCAAGAAAGTACCATGCGCTGTCCAAAAACGTGTCGGAAACATCCGTCTCCCTTCGTGCTGCCGCACCGCACTTGGGACAAGCTACTTTAACGAAACTCTCTACATGCGCAAGGGGACCCCTTGCACCGCCTCTGGGTTTCCAATCTTTTACATCAGGCAATAAAACCGGCAAATCCTCTTTCCCAACCGGAAACCAGCCGGCTGAGTTCCACTCAGAATTTCCAATTTTTTTACTCTTATTTGATATTTGATATTGCTCGCTTTGAGCGAGTTTCGAGTCGAAAAGAAAATTTGAAATTTCCCGATGGTGAGATTCTGCCCTTTTATTAGATGAAAACCATGATATGCCTTTGCTAGCACAGGTCTGACAGTACACCATCGGGATAGGCGGCCCCCAATATCTCTGCCGGGAAATCAACCAGTCGCGAAGATGATAAGTTGCCTTGCGCTTACCCATGCCTTTTGCTTCAAGCCAGTCTATTACCTTTCCTAAATCTTGCGGAGTGCGCCATCCATTCCATGGACCCGAGTTAACTATCTTGCCTCCACCTTCATAAGCCGCATTTAATCCCGAGGTGTCAATAGAATTCCACCCCTGGGGTGGTTTTGCGATCACTTGTTTTATAGGCAATTTGAATTTCTTGGCAAATTCAAAATCGCGCCTGTCATGCCCCGGTACACCCACAACAGCTCCGGTTCCAAACTCCACCAATACAAAATCCGAAACCCAAATAGGCATCTTTTCACCGGTTAAGTTATTAAGAGCATAACTTCCCGTAAATGCGCCGGTCTTCTCGCGGCCTTCAGTCAATCTGTCCTCGTTCGATTTATTTTGTGATGCTTTGATATATTTCTCAACTTCTTTTTTGTGCTCTGGCTTGGTTATCTCAAGCACTTGCGGATGCTCGGGTGCCAAAACCACAAACGTAGCTCCAAAATTTGTTTCCGGTCTTGAAGTCCAACAAACCACCTGCAACCTGCCGCCCTTGGCGAGCCTCGCCTTTGGCGGGCCACCTGCAACCTCGTATCCAATCTCTATTCCTTCTTTCTTCCCAATCCAGTTTTTTTGGGCTATCTTCACCCGCTCGGACCAGTCAATTTTTTCCAAACCTTTCAATAACCTGTCCGCATATTTGGTAATTTTGAAAAACCATTGCTCCAGCTCGCGCTTTTCAACCGGAGTCTGGCAACGTTCGCAAACCCCGATATTGGTTTCTGGTTTCTGGTTTCTGGTTTCTGGTTGTCTGTTGACTACCTGCTCATCCGCCAAAACAGTCTTACACGAAGGGCAAAAGTTAACGGGCGATTTTTTACGGTAAGCAAGACCAGCTTTGAAAAGCTGAGTGAATATCCACTGCGTCCATTTGTAATAGTCGGGGTCGTAAGTTTGCAGTGTTCGTTCCCAATCATATGCGTTGCCGGTTGCCTCAAGTTGCCTGTAAAAGTTTTTCTGGGAAATTTTTGCCTGCTCTTTGGGGTTCCGGTTAACCTTGATCGCGTAATTCTCGCTATGAATTCCGAACCCGTCTAAACCAATCGGTTCAAATACATCTTTACCTTGCATCCGCTTCATTCGTCCATATATATCGCTGCCCGTGAAGGCATACATATTGCCGACATGAAGCCCCTCAGCTGAGGGGTAAGGGAACATCATCAGGTTATAAAAGGGCTTGCTTGCCGAATTTAAATCCGGGCTGAACAGTTTTGACTTACGCCAGATGCTCTGCCACTTTCGTTCAATTTTATAAGGATTATAAATATTTTGTACAATATTTCCCATATCCATTTACCATTTACTATTAACTATTTACTATTTACTATTTACTATTAACAAGTATGGTTAGTTTAACAGCTTTACTCTATGTTTTGTCCAATGAACTTTCTATATTTAAATAATTTAAATAAAGATGCTTTTTGATATATTTTGAAGTATTAAATAGATAATA
The DNA here is from genome assembly GCA_001776505.1 of Candidatus Curtissbacteria bacterium RIFCSPLOWO2_02_FULL_40_11. Lineage (GTDB taxonomy): Bacteria > Patescibacteriota > Microgenomatia > Curtissbacterales > GWA2-41-24 > WO2-FULL-40-11. Next base: position 3,282 of record MFBV01000037.1, read on the forward strand.
AAGTAATCTAAATTATTAGAATAATATCTTGTCGGTGAAATCAAATACAGCAATCACCCATAACAAATGCCAACCCAAGTAGCCTTGTGAAACAATTATGTGAAATAACAACTAGTTAACACTCAAGGTAGGCACAAATATTTTTCTAAACAAATATTCCAAATATCATCATTCATTTTTCACAAAATAGTCACCTATTAAATAAACTGATTGATTTTACTTGCAATTCCATTAACTATAGACCTCTATTGTAAATTTAGATTGCTGGAAAAGAATTAATATCGTATACGTCCTTATTATCATACTAAGTACAAGATTGCTAAACACAGGGCTAAAGATTTATATCAATTGAGAAAATGACATACTTTGTTATCGTCTTTTTATAACCTTAGTTATCAAAATATATCAATTTCAGCGAAATTTACTTATATTATTCTGTCCGGCGCTTTTTTCACTGTTTGGCGACCTGAAATTAGTATTCATTAAAAATCGACCGCCAGGGTCTCCTCTCGACGAGGGAACCCATTCAAATAAACTTCCGAGGGTTAAGAACCCTCGGTTTTCACTTATCAAATCGTTCGGCTTTGGTTTAAACTCCGAACTTCCTCGGAAGTATGTTTTCCCTTCGCTTCATCCGAGGATTAATAATCCACGGATTTCGCGAAGCGAAAATAAAAAATTTAATACAATATTATTCCAATACTCGGAAAACAAATGAGATATTTTGATCACTTTAAATATCTTAAGATGTTTTATATTACCATCCCTTAAGGCTGAAATTATATGCCCCATAATTAAGTAAGTATATCGAGTTCCAGAAGTCCGTATCAGCCTCACTAATCCCATAAATAATTTTCTCATGTTTTTAACAAATAATTATCTCCATTCTCTAAAAAACAATAGTAATAATATTATGGGCACAAAAACTATTGGGGATTGAAAATATAAGCTAATTCACCAATTAAATTTCTTAGCAGAAAAATCGGCGAGAATGCCAGAGATATATTTTGTTAGTGTTAAGTCTTTTCCTTTCCACAAAATTATAGTATCCGATAAACTTCTCCAGCTTAAAAGCTGGAGTTTTGTTTTAAGTTTACATGAACTCTGCTGGAGAAGTGTGTATTCTCTTGCTTTCATCTTCGACGTAAATGTCGAAGTTTTCAGCAGAGTGAATATAAAAATTCTTGTGGAGCCCCAGTTTAATTTTCAATTTATAATTTACAATTTTCAATGAATTTTTAATTTTTAAAATTTAAAATTACCCGAACAGTGGTGGACCCGAGCGGACTCGAACCGCTCACCTCCGCATTGCGAACGCGGTGTTCTACCAGATGAACTACGGGCCCCCCGAGGTGTATACCCTGAACAAGTGGAGTCTTACTCAACGAAGTGTAGTTTACCACTCGAAGCTCGAAGAGCGAAGTGTGGTGGACCCGATGGGACTTGAACCCACAACCTTTGCAATGCCATTGCAACGCTCTGGCCAATTGAGCTACGGGCCCTTACAAAAAAGTTCTCTTAGTTTATCCCAAAATGCCTGGTTTTGCCAAGAAGTAAGAAAGATCAAACCCAAAGATTCCCGCGTTTGGGGCTCTATATAAGGCTAAATTCTCACTCGGTATGCGTTAGCACATTTCTGGCATAACCGCTAAAACGAAAAGTAATATTTATCACTCGGTAATAAATAATCAAATAAATTTCCCTATCTAAAATCTACTTAACAACATCACTCATCTACCTCTTGACATCAACCGTATTATATATATTTAATAGAAGTAGAGGTGTCCCGTAACGGGAGATAGCGGGAGCCCCGATTAAATCGGGGTTAGGGCAGCAAGCTTTCTGTAATCCTCCGACTCGGCCTTCGAAGCTTCGGCGAAGTAGGCAGTCTTGACGAAGGAGGACACAAAATTAGTTTCAGTCTGCATGCCCAAAATCGTAAATCGTAAATCGTTAATAGTTAATCACTCCGATAAACAATCGGCGGTTGACAACACCCCATCCCCGGGCACTCTAATCCCAACCACGGAAATAATAAAAATTGCCAAAAGGCAAGGTGTTGGCTTTGGCAGTGGCGACGCGAGCGAGAGAATCCGCTATTTTATAAAACTTGGCCTGCTTCCCCATGCAATCCGCAAAACTCCCGAGCGCTTTTTCTCGCATGGTGAAAAATCACCGGTCGGCCATCTCCCGTTTTGGGTAGTCAAACGACTAAAAAAAATTAATAATCTGGCGAAAAATGGTCTTTCGTTCCCGCAAATTTCCGAACAACTGAAAGCGCAAAAAAAGACAAAAGATGTTCCACAAAATTCGCAATATAAGGAACCCATAGTTGGTGGCACTTCCGCAGACGGTGCCGCCAGATCTCCTTCTCCCAAAGTTGTCTTAGTGCAAAAAGTTGGCATCAGTAAAAAAGACATTAGCCAAAAATTAAAAGATCATCGAAAGAGTATTGAAAAACTTGTAAAAGAAGAAGTATCGGAAATTGTACACTTGGGCAAACCCTATCCGGCTGAAGCTAAATTAATCCCCACCCAAGAAGTTATTCAAGAGTCTATGAAAGCCAGGGTAAGCTTTGGCAACGGCAACGCGGGCGAGCGAATTAGGTACTTTATTAAACTTGGAATTCTTCCAAATGCTAAAAGACAAACAACCCTGGACAAAAACGGTTATAGCGAAAACACGGGACACTTGCCGGATTGGTGTGTCAAAAGATTAATCCACGTCGATGCACTTCATAAGAAAGGTCTTTCATACCCGCAAATTGCCAAAAGAATAAAAAAGCAGGATCTCCAAAAAAATTCAGAATTCGCTAAAAATCAACACGGTTCTCAAGTTATTAATACAATCGGAACTCAGGAACCCGCCAGCGCCTCTTCAACCGGTTTTCACCTGTTCAACCGCACCGGTTTATCGGAAAAAGAAGTTTCCAAGCGCTTAAAATTGCATGAAAGAAATATCATCCGCTTTATTGACCAAAGACTGAATGGCTTATTCTCCTACCCGGCACCCACTTTTGACGCAAAGTATGTCGGTGCTGCTAATCCACCAAGCAAATTCTATGCCGCTTTTAAAGGAATCGCGGTCACTGTTGCAGCAACCGGCTTGCTTACAGTTGGCATCTACTCAGCTAAGAATTACGTTGACCAATTAACGAACAATCAACAAGCTTCACAGGTAATAAGAGAGCAGTCCGACACTCTACTCGGCCAGGTCCTGGCAGCAACCAGTGATGACCACAGGCTGTATATAGATGCCGATACTCAGGTTTCGGGCAGTACTGTCTTTGGTGAGGATATTACGGCACCCAATGTCGTCTATTCTCTGGTTGCCGGCACAGGCATAGTTATTGGTGCCGGACAATCTCCTTCGGTTGCTCTGGATGACAGCGCCATAGTAAGTAGTGTTAATGATGTTGCTGGGGCATTAACCTTCGCAGGTTCAGGTGCAACTTCCATTTCTGCTTCCGGCTCTACCATTACCATTTCATCAACCGACAATACCGGCGGAAGCGGAGACATTACGGCCGTCACAGCAGGCAGTGGGTTATCCGGTGGTGGTTCGTCGGGAGATGTCACTTTAAATGTTTCACTCACATCATCGGGTACAACCTCTACTACCTCCTCAGCTTCCGGTCTGGAAATCTCATCGGGCTTAACACTTCTTCGCGGTTGCAGCAACAGCGAAACATTGGTCTGGGTAGCTGCAACTGCAACATGGGACTGTACAACCGCAGGCGGCTTCACAAGCTTTGATGTTTCAGGTGACAGCGGAACCGATCAAACTATAACAGACGGTAACATTTTAGAAATTGCCGGCGGTACAGGAATAAGTACATCTGCAAGCGCAACAGACACCTTAACAATCACTTTGGCAACAACCGAAGTAGAAACGACAACTTTCGGCGCGGGTTCAAGCGCTTCATTTGTATGGACATATAATGTTTCCGGAACTGACACAACTCTAACTTTTGGCAACGGCTCACTCACCTATTCCGGTGATTTAACTGTTTCCGGGGGCGAGCTGACAGTCGGTTCATCCCAGGCTTTCTCCGATTCCACCGGAACCCTAAGCCTTACAAATGTGGATGCGCTGGATGCTACAACCGAATCAACCATCGAGAGTGCCATTGATACCCTGGCCAATTTAACCAGCGCTTCAAGTTTGGCTACTGTCGGCACCATAACGACCGGCGTCTGGACCGGTACCTCGATAGCCAATGCCAATGTTGATGATGATCTGACAATATCATCCTCAGGATCTGTTACCTGGACAGCTTTGACCAGTTATCCTTTAGCCTGCACCGCGGGAGAAGCAGTTAGTACCATTGGCGACACCTTAACCTGTACTGCTTTCAATACCGATACGGCAATTTCCCTAGACGATGCGTATAACAATGGTTCAACTATTACCGTAGATGCTGCCGATATCCTGCTGGACCTTAATGACAGCACCAATGATTACGCTCTGGTCATTGACAATAACACCAATGCCACAATTGATAATGCCATAGAGATTACCACAGCCGGAGGAGCATCAAGTGTCTTTACCACGGCAATAGATGTTTCTGATGCCGGAATTGCAACAGCCCTGGCTATTGGCAGCAATGATATCACTACTACCTCATCTACCATTTCCGCAACCGAACTTGACCTTCTCGACGGCGGTATCACTTTAGGTGAATTGACCGACAGCGGAACCCTAACCGCAACTACTGTTGACATTAACGGCGGCGCGATAGACGGCACAACCATCGGCGCATCTTCTGCCTCAACCGGCGCCTTTACAACTTTTTCGGCAACCCCTGCAGGTACGGCAGATATCACCCTAACAACGGATGCCGACTCGACTATCGTCATAACCGGTCTTGCCTCGGCAGCCGGTACTTCCTCCCTTTGTCTCGACGGAACCAATAACGTCATTACCTGTGCATCAGGCGGTGTCGGATCAGGTGATATAACCTCGGTAACTGCCGGTTCGGGCTTAACAGGAGGCGGTACATCGGGTGATGTCACTTTAACAGTTGGTGCCGGCACCGGTATTACAGTTAATGCCGACGATGTGGCCGTCAACGAAGATTATGACTTTACCCTAACCGGTAACGTTACCTTTACCCCTGCTTCAACCGACGACTTGACCATCAACCTTGACAACGACTCGCTTCTTTCAGTTGCCGCAACTACCACCACGGCCAATGCCGTAACAATAACCGCCAACTCCCTGCAGAACGGTCAGGCTCTTAATATAGCCAGTACCTCAACAGCCGGAACCGCTTCCGATTCATCGTATCTTCTGAGACTGACCAGATCCGGCGCCAATTCCAATACCGCCCATACCGCCTACGGCATCTACGGCACAGTTACCAATACCAACGTAACAAGCGGCACCAATATCGCCGGCTACTTCTCGGCAACTGGCGCCACCACTGCCAACTACGCCCTTTACATTCCCGACCAAACAGATGCCACCGGCTCCAACTACGGCCTTTACATAGCCGGTGCTGATGATTACGCAATTTATGTAGCCTCAGATAATGTCTTGTTAGCAGATAATTCTAATCTTGTTATAGGTACTGGAAGCGACTTTACAATCGATCATGATGCTACTAATACAACCATTACATCTGCTACAGGTGACCTAATTATTGATAATACCCTAGTTACCGGTTCTTCGATATTTAGACTTGGTACTAATACCTCAGCTACTGACTTTCAGGTCCAGAATAACTCGGAGAGTGCCCTGTTAACTGTTAATGGAGCGGGGGTAGTAACCATCACAGGCTCTGCCGATGGCACTGATGCTCTTGTTCTTGCAGCCGGTGATATTCTAATTACAGACGGTGATCTTGATCTTTCCGGCGGTGATTTTAATGTGACTTTAGATGCCGGAGATGGCGTTAATATTGCCAAAGGCGCCGCACCAACAGTTGATGTTGTAACCATCAATGGCGGTACCAGTGCCACCGACGGAGTAGATGCTCTGCAATTGACCTTCACAGCCGACGATGCCTCCGGTAACGTAGTTGATATCTCTCCAACCTTTACCGATAACGATGCCGGAAATAGTGCCGAAACCTGGAATGTTATAGACATTGATGCCTTAACAGTCACCCAAAACGACAGTGGTGGAGCTGTAACCGGAATAGTCAGGGGTTTAAATATCGGCAATCTTACGGAAAGCGCAACCGGTGATGATGCCATTACTTCCAGTGCCCTAAGGATTGGTACTGGCTGGGATGCACTACTGGATTACAACGGCACCACCGTCATCAACGGCACCGGCCAAGTTGTCGGCGGCCAGATTACCGCCGACTCTCTTGATTTTACCGAATTTGCAGACGCTATGAGCCTTGACGCCGATACCAGTATTGCCGCAGGCACAGGA
>MFBV01000037.1:9954-10552 GCA_001776505.1 Candidatus Curtissbacteria bacterium RIFCSPLOWO2_02_FULL_40_11
TAGTTGATCTAATCATCTCGGGCGGTAACATTAACCCATCAGCTGCTCTAACTATTGGCGACGGTGGCGATACCATTGCCTTCTCTCTTCTGGATAATACTACCGATGCTCTGGATATTCAGGAAGGAACCAATAACTACATCAATATTAATACCACCAACTCTAGTGAAAACATCACCCTTTCAACAGCCCGCGCAACCGGCGGTAGTGCTATTTCCCTACTCGGTGATTCAATTACAACCGGGACTGGAGTTATCATTTCGGCTGACGCTCTTTCCACCGGTACTGCTCTGGACGTTTCTTCAACCTCGACAGCCGGCGGTGCTTCCGGTTCCAGTTATGTTCTTAATATCGCCCGCTCCGGTGCAAACAGTAACTTAGCCCATACCGCCTACGGATTAGCTTCATCTGTTACAAACACCAATGCCACTTCCGGCACTAATATCGCCGGCTACTTTACGGCAACCGACGCCACGACTGCCAACTACGCCCTTTACATTCCCGACCAAACAGATGCCACCGGCCCCAACTACGGCCTCTACATAGCCGGTGCGGATGATTATGCAATCTACACTGCAGCTGACGATGTCTCCATCAA
>MFBV01000037.1:10586-16113 GCA_001776505.1 Candidatus Curtissbacteria bacterium RIFCSPLOWO2_02_FULL_40_11
AACGCCACAACCAGTACGGCATCAACGGTCGGTGTTATCGATCTTAACATCACCTCCAACACTAACGACAATCGGGCAATTGACCTTGCCTATACCTTCGGTGGCGGGGTCAGCTCACGTGGGTATGGCATTTATAATACCTATACCACTTCCGGAACCAGCCTCAACTACAACTACGGCATCTATCAGCTTTTGACCCATGACGTTGCCGGCGCCAAATGGAATTACGGCATCTATTCCGACATGGATCTTTCAACTACTTCGGCGGCAAACAGCTACGCCGGTTACTTCAATGTCAACTCCGATGCAGCGGCTGCCAGTAATACTTTTTCCCTATACGGAGCCAATGTTCACAGTGGAGCCATTTCCTCCGGCACCAAGAATGTTTACGGCATCTACGCCAACGCTGATTCCGATTCAACTGCTTCTGGCGGTACCTCCAACGCCTATGGCGGCTATTTCGTCGGCGATGGCGACACGGGTGGCATCGGCACGTCGTTTGGAATATATGCAAACGCTATAACCGCTGATACAGGATATGGTGCCTACATCGCAAATGGTTCATCTACCACCAATTATGGTGTGTATGTTGTTGACCAGACAGGCGGCACAACTGACTACGGCATTGCAATCGCTGGCGCCGACACTCAGGCCCTCTGGATTTCTTCTGGTGCAGATAACACCGACGCCGCCAACGGTATCGCCTTCGGTTCTTCAAGAGACACGGTACTTTATCGTGGAGTGGATAACGGGCTACGAACAGACGATCAGTTTCAACTGTCCAACTCCTCGACGACTTGTACTGCCTTTGCTACAGGCGGTGCCGAAAGTTGTATCTGGTTTGGAAGTGATACCAATCTCTACCGCTCTGCCGCTAATAATTTGACAACAGATGACACTTTTATTGTTGGCGGTGCTATAGAAATCCTTGGCGGGTTTTTTGGGCCAACGTTAATATTTGACGAGGCGGCTAGCGACAACAACATTTATTGGATGGAGGGTAATCTTGCGGCTTTTGCAGTCGACGCTGATGACGATGACGCGGGGGGCGCCGTCTACCGCTGGGATGTAAACGGCTTAGCCGGCCTTGGAGGGTCTACTTTAATGAGTCTTACTGAAGCTGGCGTTTTAGCCCTTGCCGGCAATCTTGATATCAACGGTACAGGAACCCATGATTTTGAAGGAGCAGTGCAAATCGATATGCTGGGTACGGCAACAGCTAATGGCGTTTGCCATTCCGGTGCCGATTCCGATACAACGGCAGGAGACCGTAACTTGGTTGTCTGTACCGACGGTCCAGGCGACATCGCAGAATGGTATCCAGCCGAAAACGATGTTGAATTTGGAGATTTAATTACTGTTACCCAAAACACTTTTTCTTATAAATCTACGCAACTTAACCCTTTCACAGGTGAACAACTTTCGGAAAAAGAAACCCGCAAGGTTTCTGTAGTAGCAAAGAGCAAAAAACCATACCAGACTGAACTTATTGGAATAGTATCGAAATCACCAGTAAAGACAATTGGGGCTGATGTAAAAGCCCAAGCGCAAAACCCCCTACCAATAGCAATTGCAGGCCGGGTTCCGGTTAAAGTTTCAACTATAAACGGTGAGATTAAGGCGGGGGACGTAATCACTTCTTCGGACATACCCGGCGTCGGTATGAAAGCAACCAAGGCCGGAAGAACAATCGGTGTCGCTTTGAGTTCTTTTAATCCTACCCACAATCCTACCGACCCACAAACCCAAGAACCTGATATTGGACAAATTATCGTCTTCGTTGAACCAGGCTGGTACATAGGTGATAATCTGGCTTCAAACGGCTCCCTTCCTTCGTCAGGGCAAGCTACTAGCAACCAGCTACTAGAAACCAGTGACCAGCTACTTACCGACAGTCTAGCTAACCCCGACGGCACCTTAAAAGAAGAATATAAAGACCAGTTATTAACCGCCTCGCAAATCTTAAGTTTAGTCGAAAGCCGGATTCTAAGTTTAGTCGAAAGCCAAATCCAAAAACTCGTTGAAGCCGAAGTTAAAAATCGAATGGACGAGTTCATAGCCAGCTTTGAAGAACCTAACCAGAGCGTTAACACCGAGCCGATTTCCAATCAGTATGGTTCGCAGCCAGAATCTGGCAACCGGATTGACAGCCCCGTACCGCAAACTACCACCTCCCAAGGTGCGGGCTCTGACTCCTCGGAGGTGAATTCTGTAACGCAAGGCCAGGCCTTGGATCAAGGCGACACCGAGCAAAAAGGCCTGGCCTTAAGCGGAGGTGGACCAGAATCTACAAACTCGGCCCAACTTGCAGAAGACAAGTCTGACTTGTCGCAAGCCACGTCTGAGTTAGCCTCCCAATCTCAACAAACCCTTGACGAACTGGATCAGCTTCTAGCTACTACCAACTTATCACTTTCGACTTTGACTGTCACCGGGCCGGCTCGCCTCGCCACCACTCAGGTGGCGGGCACCTTCTCCCAGGACGGCACGTTCATAATAGACTACGGCAAACAGATAAACGTTCTTGGCTCAACCCTTTACCTCCAAAACGACCCCCTCGCAGGCTGTCCCGATACCGGATCGGGATGTGCAAGCGGCACCTTGGTCGACATCGGTGGCGGCAAAGCCACAATCGACAACCAAGGCAATCTGAAGCTAAAAGGCACGCTTACGGCCTCAAATGTAGAAACAAAACAGCTGACCATTGATGTTTCCGACGAAAACAGCCAGACTGCAGGCACGGCCAGTATCGATTCGGGCACAAATGAGGTCACTATATTCACAACAGCACTCCAGCCCAGTGCCCGGGTACTTGTAACCCCGCTCGTGCCAACACGCGGCAGAACCGTATATGTAAGCGAGAAAATTGAGTTTGAAGGCTTCACTGTGTCAATTGAAAACGGCCCAACCACAAATCCAATCGAGTTTGACTGGCTAATAATAAACACTAAAGAGCTTTCCCAAAACACCCCATAAAATTCCCTATATACAATTCAAGGCCAGGCCTTGGAAGCTAAAATTGGAAAATTGGTATTTAAAATTTGTTTAGAAATTAGAAATTAGGAATTAGTATTTAGAAATTAAGATTTAGGAATTAACAATTCCTGTATGTCACATAGATTCTATAATATATAAAAATGATATAATTGCGCCTCATGCGTGAACGGGAACCCAGAAGAGAAAAGCGATTTCAGGCCCCTATATGGTCTGGGTTAATGCTCATTACTCTAGCTGCAATCGCCGGCGGAGTAGGTACAACGGAAAAATTCTTAACTGAAAAACAATCTTCTAATAGAGTTTATGCCTCTGAGAATATAGGTGCTCAAGAAGCTCTAACCAACCTCAAGTTCAAACAGGAAATAGTAACAACAGGTTTAGAGTTCCCTACTTCGATGGATATAGCCCCGGACGGCCGAATTTTCATTACGGAGCAATCCGGGAACGTTAAAATTATTGAAAATGATCAACTGCTAGAAACACCGTTTCTAACAATTCCGGTTTCAGTACTTGTTGAGGGTGGATTAATCGGTGTTAAGCTAAGCCCCGACTTCATACAAGATAGGCAGGTATTTCTCTACTATTCTTCAGCACCGGATGAACTGGGTAACGTAGTAAACAGGGTAAGTAGGTTTTCAGCCGGCACAATAAACCCAAACATAGCAGATGAAGACAGTGAAGTAATCCTTGTTGATAACATTCCATCAAACGAAGTCCACAATGGCGGCGGATTAGAATTTGACCGGAATGGAATGTTAATAATAGGTACGGGTGAAGCTGGAGATGGCATAGAAAACTCCCAGAATCTTGGCTCATTAGGAGGTAAAGTTTTAAGAGTTAATCCGATAGACGGCAGTCCGGCTCCAAATAATCCTTTCATAGAAAATCCCGAAGCGGATCCAAGAATATATGCTTTAGGCTTTCGTAATCCGTTCACCTTCTCAGTCGACCATCAAACAGGCATAATATTAGCTTTAGATGTAGGTGATGCGTCCTTTGAAGAAGTAAATAAAGTTGAACCTGGAAAAAACTATGGTTGGCCTTATATGGAAGGCCCCGGCAAACAAAAACCCTTACCGGATGATCTACCCGATTCTCTCACACTCCCATTATATTCGTACCCCCACGGTCAAGGTAGCAATGCCATAACGGGTGGAGACGTCATAAGAAACAACACCTATCCGAAAGCTTTACAAGGCATGCACGTTATCGGTGACTACATAGCCTCAACAATCATGATACTTAACCCTCAAACGGCTAAAGTATTTGATTTAAACTTGGCAGAAGGTCAAATAATAGCCCCTGTTGACCTCGATTTTACTGCAGGCGGAGAGCTGTACTTTTTAACGATTGCCCCCGGCTGGCTTTCAAAAATAAGTATCTCTCAAGAAGAACCTCCTATGACAACCACGCCTGTCGAAACCATCAAGCCTACTCCCACAGAAATTCCCTCACCCACGCCTATCATAAAGTTTCTAATGGGTGACGCTAACTGTGACTCACGCGTAAATAGCATAGATTCAGCTTTCATTCTTCAGTTTTCCGCAGGTTTATTAGGAGAAGTTCCATGCGAAAATGAGGCTGATGCGAGCGCGGATGGAACCATAAATGCCATAGATGCGACATTAATTCTGCAACATAGCGCAGGCTTGATAGACTTAAACCCAAAAATCCCTTAAGCAAATAAAATATTTTACTGCTAAAATAGCCTTTTCTCACATGGTGCCCAACCTTATAGTCTGGGCATGATGATACTTGACATAGCCTCAAAAATCTGTGCATAATCAATTAATAAGGTATTTTTTTACTCATCCGAATTTTCTCGAATGGTGAAAATTATAGGATAGAGGTGCGGGAATCTTCTTAGGGCAGCCACATATATGCCTAGCCAGCCTGCAAATACCGTCGATACTTCGGCAACTGCCGATATTTCCACCCAAGATTTAATCACTGATGCTAAAAATCGCGGTGTCGGCTTTGGCCGCGGCAACCCAAGCACGCGCCTGCGCTACCTGGTCAAACTCGGCCTTATCCCCGCTCCAAGGCGCATAATCCACCCCGAAAGCGCCTCTCACAAAGTTCCTCCGCGGGTAATTGGCTACTACCCTAAAAATACCCTGCCGCTTTTGGTTGGCATAGAAAACTTGCGAAAAAAAGGCCTGTCCTATGAACAGATCAAAATAAGACAAAAAGTAAAAAAAGATATTGAAATAGATCAAAATACCGGTGATATCTCTGTCAATCAAAACCCAAATTTAAGTAAGAAAAAAGTCGGCCCCTTGATAATTTCCAAAAATCCTTCAGCTTCAAACTTTGTCTTGTTTCAAAAAAATGGCCTCAGTAAAAGCGATCTGGAGCATGAACTCGGCAAGCATAAAAAACACGTTCACGACAGGCTAAAAATCCACGAGAGAAGCATCATCAACCATATAGATAAACGTTTTGGCTTTGGCAATGTTGGCCCGACCATCAACGCCAGCTATGCCGACTTTGACTTGTCAAAACCAAACAGGTTCGCGCTTCTTTCTAA
>MFBV01000037.1:16142-17911 GCA_001776505.1 Candidatus Curtissbacteria bacterium RIFCSPLOWO2_02_FULL_40_11
GCTTAATTAGCGCCGGCATCTACTCCACAAACAACTATATAAAATATGTCACAAGGGATAGTAACATATCAGAAAGTATCAACAGATCGGATAGTTTAATCGGCCAGGTCCTGGCAGCAACCAGTGATGACCACAGGCTGTATATAGATGCCGATACCCGGGTTTCGGGCAGTACTGTCTTTGGTGAGGATATTACGGCACCCAATGTCGTCTATTCCCTGGTTGCCGGCACAGGCATAGTTATTGGTGCTGGACAATCTCCTTCGGTTGCTCTGGATGACAGCGCCATTGTTAGCAGTGTTAACAGTTTGGCCGGTTCCTTAACCTTCGCCGCTTCAGGTGCAACTTCCATTTCTGCTTCCGGCTCTACCATTACCATCTCCTCAACCGACAATAATGCCGGCGGAGACATAACGGCCGTTAATGCAGGCAGTGGGTTATCCGGCGGTGGTTCGTCGGGAGATGTTACTTTAAATGTTTCACTCACATCATCGGGTACAACCTCTACTACCTCCTCAGCTTCCGGTCTGGAAATCTCATCGGGAGTAAGCTTGCTTCGCGGTTGCAGTGACAGCGAAGCATTGGCCTGGGTTTCTGCAACCTCTACCTGGGATTGTACTACGGTTGGACCAGGTACAATCACCGGTCCGGCTTCCTCTACCGACAATGCCATTGTCAGGTGGAACGGTACAGGTGGCACGGTTATTCAAAACAGCGGAGTCACTATTGATGATAGTGATATCCTTTCGGGTCTTGCCGGCTTGACTTCAGGCGGCAATATCACCTTCTCTTCCGCCCAAATCCTGGGTGCATCGCCCCTGGTCTTTGAAGGAGGGACGGATGATGATGTTACCACCACCCTGGCGTTTACCGACCCGACCACCAGCAATAAAACCATTACCTTTCCCAATGAAACAGGCACTGTCTGTACCACGGGCTCGGTCTGCTCGGGCTACCAGGCATCAGGAACCTACGTTACTTCGGTCTCCGGTACGGCCGACAGGATCACTTCAACCGGCGGTACCACCCCGGTCATTGACATCGCCGCCACCTATGTCGGCCAGACTTCGATTACCACCCTGGGCACTATCGCGACCGGTACATGGGATGCCACAGACATTGCCCTTGGAGCCGGCGGCACGGGAGCAACGCTCACTGACCCCGGGGCTGACCGCCTCTTTTTCTGGGACGATTCGGCAACGTCTACCGCCTGGCTCGTTGCCAACACCTGCCTCACCATCTCCGGCACCGACTTAAACGTGAACCTGGGAACGAGTATCGCAAACTCCGAGATCGACGCCGATACCATAAATTTTGACTCGATTATAGATACCGCAACCCTGGATGCTACGTGGATTCTCGGCTCACCATCCGCCGCGGCGCCAACCGCCGACTACAACCTTGTTTTAGACGGCACCGGAACCGGGGCAGATTACGATTCTCCCGCGCTTGTGTTCCGCGGAAACGACGGCGCCGCCGATACCGAGCTTGACATGTCTATTCTTTTGGACGTGACGTCAACAACGGATTACAAGCTCGGGTTTTTTAATGACGGGCTCGCCGCCGAAGTAGCTTCTTTGGATGAATCCGGAAATCTAGCTCTTTCCGGGATTATCAATCAAAACGGCGGCGATGGATCAAGTTTTGCCGGAAGTGTCACCTTCAACGATGATGTGGATTATGTTTTTGGAGCAGCCGAGAACATTTCAATAGACGCTTCCACCACCGCAAATACCACGACAACTGGGGTGTTGGATTTGAATGTAACC
>MFBV01000037.1:17972-19989 GCA_001776505.1 Candidatus Curtissbacteria bacterium RIFCSPLOWO2_02_FULL_40_11
CACTAATATTGACCTCAACGATCCTTTCTATTACTCATTTATCATGAACTACTATGGAATATACAGTTCGACCGCAAAATCGGGTGCGGATGGTTCTGTAGTAGCTAACACTCTAACAACTAATACGTACGGTATCGTAGGATCAGCTTCCAATACCTCAACCGACCTTGGCGCATCCGTGACACGAAACACCTATGGCGGATACTTCTCGGCAAGCGGCGTAACTGACGGCGTCCACAACGCCTATGGTATTTACGCCACTGCAAGTGGTGCGGATACCAACTACGCAGGGTATTTTTACGGCAATGTTACTGTTGGCGGTACTATAACCACCGCCATAGACGTTTCTGACGCAAACATCACAACCGCACTTAGTTTGGGTACAAATGACATTCTTGCTTCGGGATCTTTCACGATTGATCTTGTTAATGCCTCCGCTACCCAGCTCACTGTTGATAATTCTGGCGCCGCGAGAGCGGACATGCGGGTATTCGGCGTTATTTTTTCCGATAACGACGTCGTTGACTCGAGTGGGCTCTTCGTGACGACCGGTACGACGCTCTATTCGATCGTCGATTACGATAACGACCAAAGCGGGGATACCTTCGTTTGGGACATCAACGGGATTTTCGGTTTTGGGGGTACCCGTCTCATGTCCCTTAATGCCACGGAGCTTCTCGTCGGTGCGGGCAACGACGCCCAAATCAACCTATCTGTCGACCGAGGTGCGATATGCGCCGACAACGACGACACTTCCTGTCCTGCGAGTCCCACCGCAGGCCGTCTCTATGCCATCAACGCGACAGTACTCACCGACGACGTTGCTGAGAATATGACGAGCGTTGAGAACCTTGAACCGGGAGACGTCGTCTCCATTGATGCGAGCCAAAGCGCTGATATCACTCGCTCTCGTACTCCTTACGATCAGACTATCATCGGTATTGTCTCTACCGCCCCCGGTATTCTCCTGGGAGGGTTCGAGGAAGATCAATCCGGTATTCCCGAATACCCGGTGGCTCTCGCCGGGCGTGTCCCGGTTAAGGTTTCAAGTATCAATGGCAATATTAAGGCCGGTGATACTATTACGTCTTCCGATATTCCCGGTGTCGCCATGAAAGCAACAAAAGCCGGCAGGACAATCGGTGTCGCTTTGGAAGATTTCAACCCTTCCCACAATCCTACGAACCCACAAACCCAAGAACCCGCCATCGGCACAATCATAGTCTTTGTGGAACCAAGCTGGTATATAGGTACACTAGCTGCAAACGGCTCACTTAGTAGTCAGGTTTCAGGTTCCAGTGGACAGGATTCAGGAAATATCTTACTTGCCGACAACCAGATCAACCCCGATGGAACTCTCGATGGTTTACCCTCCGACTTGTCCGCCGAAGATTTATCGAAGGCGGAAGCTTTAGCGCAGGAGGGCCAAATCCTAACCGCCGAGCAAATTCAAAGACTGGTGCAGTACGAAGTCGATAAGCGCGTTGGAGAAATTTTAGCAACCAGCCAGCAGACTGAAGCCCAAGGCCAGACCTTGTCTCAAGCCGAAAACGAGCAAGAAGGTCTGGCCTTAAGCGGAGGTGGAACAGAAGCTACAAACTCGGCCCAACTTGCAGAAGACAAGTCTGACTTGTCGCAAGCCGCGTCTGACGTGGCAGAAGAGACTCAACAAACTCTTGACGAACTCAACCAGCTACTAGCTACCAGCAACCTGCAACTCGACACTCTAACTGTGACTGGGCCGGCTCGCCTCGCCACCACTCAGGTGGCGGGCACCTTCTCCCAGGACGGTACGTTCATAATCGACTACGGCAAACAGATAAACGTTCTTGGCTCAACCCTTTTCTTCCAAAACGACCCCCTCGCAGGCTGCCCAAATTCGTCAAGGGATCCTCTTGACAATCAAGGGGACCCCTTATTCAACTGTCAAGACGGTATCCTTGTCGACATCGGTGGCGGCAAATTCACTTTTGACAAAAGCGGTAACCTGAACGTCGAAAATACGCTTGTTGCCCGA
>MFBV01000037.1:20016-21696 GCA_001776505.1 Candidatus Curtissbacteria bacterium RIFCSPLOWO2_02_FULL_40_11
CCGGTCAATCTCAAATAACCATATTAACTACGGCAGTCAAACCGGATGCCATCGTCTTAATAACTCCGGTCGGTCAAACCTATGGCCAAACTTTGTACATATACAGTGTTCAAGATTTTGAAGGCTTCACCGTCGCTATCGAAAACGGCCCGGCCCAAAACGATATCAACTTCAACTGGCTCATCATCAACTCCCAAAAACTAACCCAAAACACCAAAAACACCCCATAAAATTCCCTATATACATTTCAAGGCCAGGCCTTGGAGGCTAAAAGTTGCAAATTATTAAAAAGTTGATAAAATGAGCAAGAACGATTATGGCCAGACTTCCACAAGCAAGCTTTATTCAAGGCGGTTTCTACCATATCTATAATCGGGGTAATCGCAAACAAAAGATCTTTTTGAATGATAAAGACTACAAACGCTATTTAGATCGCCTCAAAGAATATAAAAGTAAACATGATATCACCGTCCTCGCCTATTGCTTGATGCCTAATCACGTCCATCTTATTCTGAGGCAAGATGGTCCGGAACCAATTAGTACTTTTATCCAAAAGCTTCATACAGCTTATTCAATGTACTTCAACAAAAAATATCAGCAAGTCGGCCACGTTTTTGAAAACCGGTTTAAAACCAAAATAATCAACAAAGACGAATACCTAACCCATCTATCCCGGTATATCCACTTAAATCCCAAACGGCTGGTTAAAAAACTTTCTTCATATCGGTGGAGTAGTTATCCAGCATATTTGCATGAAATAACAGATGATTTGTTGAATACAAATTTTGTCCTAAAAATGTTCAAAAGCAAAAACCAAACACTCGAAGACGCCGTTAATAACTATAAAGACTTCGTGAAAGCTTACGACGGAAACTTTGAAGAAATCCACGAAGTAATTTTCGACCACCCAAACCTATAAAAATATCCAAAACGCATTTCAAGGCCAGGCCTCGGAAGCTAAAAATGCGGTTTTAGAAATTGCTGCTTGACAGGAAATTTTTATTAATCTTATATGGAATAGTAGACAAAATTAGGTAAAATGAGAGAAAATTTTCTAAAACTTTCGCACAGCATAATATTTGCTCTTGTAATTCTATCGGTGCTGGCAACTACTCTATTCTTTCTCCCAACCACCTCAGAGTTTTTTGAGTTCAACAAATTTACCGCAGTTTTACTATTCACTATTATTGCCCTAATTATGTGGGCTACTCGAATGGTTTTTGAAAAAAGAACTGTCTTTACCCGAACTCCTTTAGATATCCCTCTAATAATTTTGGTCGCAGTATTTTTCATCGCTACTTTCTCTTCTATCGATCAGTTTATTTCCTTTTTTGGAAAGCATGGAAGAATCTGGCCCAGTTTTTTGACTCTTGCAACACTGGCAGTTCTCTACTTTACCATAGTTTCCAATATAAGAAGTAAAAAACAGGTAAATATTGTGCTGTGGATACTTACAGCTTCATCTGTCATAGCATCTCTAGTTGCCATTGTTTCGTATTTTGGAGCTTTTTTACCATTTGAATTTGCCCAATTAAGATCGTTTAATCCGCTTGGCATTATCAATAGGCTTGCTCTTTTACAAATTTTAGTCCTGCCAATAACTGTTTCTTGGGCTATTTACGAAAGAGACAAAATTGCAAGGACAGTTGCCACGATAGCTACACTAATTATCGCTTTTTC
>MFBV01000038.1:0-3314 GCA_001776505.1 Candidatus Curtissbacteria bacterium RIFCSPLOWO2_02_FULL_40_11
ACAGGAGATATCGGGAAGAAGATATCGAGAAAATATCCAAGATTTGAGAAGCTTTAAATTATACCGAACTTTTACCTACAAGCTACATATTGACAACTGACCATATGGTCAGTACACTATTATTATGTCGAGTACAGAAGAATTAACCAAGCGCCAAAAACAAGTTCTAAAAGCAATTTACAGATCACTTAAAAATTCTGGTTATCCACCTACTCTGGCTGATCTTCGTGAAGAGCTTAAAGTTTCCTCCAATCAGGCAGTTTTGGATTTTCTTAGATTGTTAGAAGATAAAGGCTTTATCAAAAGAGACGAAGGAACAGCCCGCGGATTAAAAATTTTGAAGAAAGGATTTGAAATGCTTAATATCCAACCGATTTTGCCATATGTAGGTATTAGCCCAGCCGGTCCTTACAGTGAAGCAGTTGAAGATATTCAATGGGTATCTTTAGGCAATACTGATGGCGGAGATATGCTGATAAGTATAAAAGGAAATTCAATGAAAAATGCTGGTATTAATAACGGAGATATGGTTTTAGTCAAGAAATCAAAAGAGTTCAAAAGCGGCGACATAGTCTTGTCAAGAAATGATGATGAGGTTACTGTTAAACGTTTTATTCATGATGATGGCAAAACTTACCTAAAGGCGGAAAACCCAAAGTATAAAAATATTCCCATTTATCCTGACACAAGATTAGTTGGTAAGGTTGTAAGGGTATTTAGCAGAAGTAAAAATGGGCAGGGATATAACAGTTGATATTATCAATAAAATTTTTCGCAAACCCGACCTACAATTCGGTCTGACGGAATTTGAAAAAAATGAGTATGGCAAGTAAGCAAAACAACATTATTACAAAGCCCCCTAGCAAATACGCCGAAGCGTTGGGAAATGATTTTATTGCGTCCAAGAAAAAAGCTGATGCTGCCTCTCTTGGCCAATATTTCACACCGCAAATTATCGCGAAGTTGATAGCCAAAAACTTTTCTGAATTTGGAAAAACAAAATCAATAAAAATTTTGGATCCCGGTGCGGGCAGTGGAATTTTGAGCTGTATTTTATGCGAGAGTATTGCCTCTTGGGGATACAAACCAAGCCATATTGAGTTAATCGCCTACGAGATAGATAAATCTCTCACTCCGGTATTACAAAAAAGTTTTGACCACCTTAAAGACTGGCTAAGTCATAAAAGTATCTCATTGACATTTTCCATTTATGACAGCGATTTCGTTTTAGAAAATGGGGATATTCTTAATAAGACGCTCCAACAAAGTCTATTTGATAAGAAAGACTTTGAAAATTTTGATCTCATCGTTGCGAACCCGCCGTATTTCAAAATTTCAAAGTCCGATCCGCGTGCAAAGGCTGCAAACGCAGTTATACACGGGCAACCGAATATCTACGCTTTGTTCATGGCAATAGCCGCAGCCCTGCTTAAAGAAAAGGGGCAACTTGGTTTTATCACACCGCGCAGTTATGCCGCTGGTCTTTACTTCAAAAAATTTCGGCAAAACTTCTTTAATCAAATAACGCCAGTTTCTATCCACATCTTTGACTCAAGGGATAAGGCCTTCAATAAGGATGGGGTTTTACAAGAAAACGTCATACTGCACGGCAAAAAGGATCCAACAATAGATAAAAACGAGCATAAAGTAAAAATCTCTAGTTGTAATGGCCTTTCCGATATAGATAACATCAATACGATTGAAATTCCTCTGGCAGAAATTATTACGCCTGAAGACGATTATGTTTTGCATATCCCGACCAAAATCACGCAAAGAGAAATCGTAAAAATAGTTAAATCTTGGAAACACAACCTCCGTTCACTTGGGCTCAACGTGTCCACTGGCCCAATAGTGCCGTTTCGTGTCCGCGGTATTCTTGCCGAAAATCCAGACGCACAAAACGTTCCCTTGCTTTGGTTGCACAATGTCAGAACAATGCACGTCTCTTGGCCTATAGAATCACGCAAGCCGCAATATGTAAAAGTGTCTCAACAGGCAAAAAAACTCCTTATTCCAAATGGTAATTATGTGTTGATTCGTCGTTTTAGCGCAAAGGAAGAAAAAAAACGGCTGGTTGCTGCTCCGTTAATTTCAACGGTTCTGAAATCTAAGTTTGTAGGTATAGAAAACCACATTAACTACATCTACCGAAAAACTGGGGAGTTATCTGAACCAGAAACGCTTGGACTATCCGCAATTCTGAACAGCAGTTTACTGGATTCATACTTCCGTATCTTTAACGGCAATACGCAGGTTAGTGCTACTGAACTACGCAACTTGCCGCTTCCAGCTCCTCGTGTAATCGAAAGGGTTGGATCGTTTATAAAATCCAATAACTTTGATTATCAAGAGACTGATGAAAAAGTGGTTAATTTAATCAAACAATATGCCTAAGAAATCAGCAGCTACCAAAAAGATTGAGGAGGCGAGAGAAATTTTGAGAGAGCTTGGTTTCCCACCTGCTCAACAGAATGAAATTTCGGCACTCACGCTTTTAGCATTATGTGGAATAAGGCCCAATGACCCGTGGGAAAAATCGTACAGACATAGCCTCACTGTTTCAAAAGGCGTGATGGATTTTGCTGCCGCAGAGTTCAGGAGAAGGTATGCGCCAAATACACGAGAAACAGTACGAAGACAGGTTTTACATCAGTTCGTTCAAGCATATCTCGTTGGCTACAACCCCGACGATCCAACTTTACCTACGAACAGTCCACGAGCGCATTATGCCATTACAGAAAACGCGCTGGCGGTCATAAAAACATTTGGAACAAAGGACTGGGCTGTATCCCTGCAAAGATTTGTCGTTCAACATGGCAGATTAGCCGAGAAGTACAGAAAATGGCGCACTAAGAACTTGGTGCCGGTTGTGTTGAGTGATGGTAAAAAGTTTGAATTATCCCCCGGGGAACATAACGAGGTGCAGGCAGCGGTAGTGCATGAGTTTGCGCCACGTTTTGCGCCCGGCTCAAAGGTGTTATATCTCGGTGATACTGCCAAGAAAAATCTATACGTTGACGAGAAAATACTTGCTAATTTGGGAATACCAATTACTGAACATGACAAGTTACCGGACATTGTTCTGTTTGATAGTAAGAAAAGATGGTTGTTTTTGGTTGAAGTGGTAACCTCTCACGGCCCAATGTCTCCCAAAAGAGTTGTTGAGCTTGAGGCGATGTTGAAAAACTGTAAGGTTGAAAAAGTTTTTGTAACCGCTTTCCCTAATTTTACCGAGTTTAGAAAGCATACGTCGGAAATAGCTTGGGAAACGGAGGTTTGGCTCGCCGATATTCCCGATCACATGATTCACTACA
>MFBV01000038.1:3347-28247 GCA_001776505.1 Candidatus Curtissbacteria bacterium RIFCSPLOWO2_02_FULL_40_11
GGGCTACCTTACTTAAAAGTTCAACCGGAAGAAGCAATACAGACACTGGACGAATGTATTGTTCGTGGTTACCAAATCAAAGATCAAATCACCCAAGCATATTATTCGGACAAAACACAAGCTGAACAAAAAATTCCTGAATGGCAAAAAATGGCTAATGACTGGGCTAACGACACAATAAAAAAACTAGGAGAGGTTTTTGTATCTCAAAAAGAATTATACAACTTTCGTGATGCAGAGCCGCCTTTCGGCGCAACGAGCGAAAATGTCCATTACGTTGGGATAGTAAGTCGCTTAAAAGCAAGAGTAGACAAACTAAATGAGTACGACTCTTACATCCACAATCAATTCAATGTAAAGGTGGAAGTAGTTGGGAGAGACAAAATCGTTCAGGTTGGAGACAGCGCAAAAGTTGAGATCAAAAACTAGCTACGCTTATGGAAATTATCGGTAGAGACAAAATCACACAATCAGGAGATAAGCCGGTTGTTAAAATTGACAATCGGCAATCACGGGACGCCTACCATTGGTATCAAACTTGGTGGGGCAAATCGATTTTGGGACTCTTGGTAGCAATTGTGGCAGGAGCTATACTATATTTTGTCGGTTGGAATTGACCTAATCCCAATTTGAGGCCCCGCCGCCCGAAAATTAATATTTGGTGAGGAAATCTCACGAAGCTAGAAAGAAATCAAAAGAACTTCTAGAAGAAGCAAAAAGAAAAGTTGAGGAAATGATCGAGAAAGGCAATACCGAATCATGAGCAACACTATTACTTGTCCCCATTGTAAAAAATTGGTTGAGATTTCAGAAGCTTTAAGACACGAGTTTGAAGCTAGCAATAAGGAAGAGTTAGAGAAGGCAAAAAAAGAAGCAGTCGAGATTGCTACGCAAAAAGTAGCCGAAAAGGCTGAATTTAAACTCAAAGATTCTAAGAACGAAAACGAAGAGCTAAAAAGTCAAAACAAGGGTTTACGCAATCAGCTTTTAGAACTAAATAAAACAGTTAGAGCGCTAAACGAAAAACTTGAGAAAACTGATCTGGAGATTCAAAAAAAGGTTAGTGAGGAACTTAAGCAGGCAAAAGAAGAAATCTATAAGGATGAAAAAGAGAAATCGCAAATACAAATTGATGAGTTAAGGAAACAATTGGAAGATACAAAAAAGGCACTGACAGAAGCACAGAGGAAAGCCCAGCAGTCGTCTCAACAACTTCAGGGTGAAGTTTTAGAGCTTAACCTAGAAGAATTATTGATTGATTCGTTTCCACATGATTCTATTGAGCCGATAGGCAAGGGAGTTAAGGGCGCTGATGTTCGGCAGACAGTAAAAAGTCCGAAAGGTTATCCGTGCGGGGTGATACTTTGGGAGTCTAAAAGAACAAAAGGTTGGACAGATTCATGGATAAGTAAGCTTAAAGGTGATTTACGGGCCGAGAAAGCAAACATTCCTGTTATTGTGAGTGAGAGCTTACCCCAAAATATAAAAGGTATGGGTTTAAGAGATGGTGTGTGGGTAGTAAGTTTTTCGTTAATTTTGCCTCTCGCGAGTCTTCTTAGGAAGAATCTTCTTGATATTGGATATCAAAAAGCCGTTTCTTTAGATCGTGGAAGTAAAGCAGATAGTTTATATGAGTATATCACTGGTCATGAATTTCGCCAGCAAGTTGAAGCAATGCTGGAAGTTTATAAGGAAATGGGGGATCAAGTGAATAAGGAAAGGGTTGCGTTTGAGAAGAGTTGGGCAGCTAGGGAAGCACAAGTTAAACGTCTTTTTCTTTCAACTGCAAACATTTATGGGAGCATGCAGGGCAAGGTGGGTTTTTCTTCTCTGCCCCAAATCAGGGATTTGGAACTGCTGGAACTTGAAAGCGGTGAGGATGATAAAGAAAAAGCGGAAAATTCTTAAATGAATGCTCAGGATTTAGCATTAAATATTGCCGTCAACTTGGGAAGACTCTGCAGATAGGTTGCAAATGGAAAAACGGCGCGAGTCAGTCAGTTTTTGATTGAAACAGAAGATTTTTTAGATCAGCTTGGTAAAGCCAAGAAAAGCAAGAGATTCGAAAAAACGTTTAGATTGTTCAATAAAAGCTTTGAAAATTTAAAGAAAAGAAAGCTGGACGATGATTGGGCAGAGGACGTTTTAACTTGGGCAAATATTTTAACTCACAGAGCTAAATTAGCGTAACTTTTGTTAAACTCTCACTATGAATCTATCGGTCGGGATAGTTGGATTGCCGAATAATGGGAAGAGCGCACTTTTAATGTACTTTTGAAAAAATCCAAAATATGTACGTTGAAGAAGAAATTAAGAAAATCGGAGAACTTGACGGCCTTTTTCATATAAGACGCGGTAAGCTTGATGAGAAAGATCCTTTGAGAAAATACTTGCAGGCTGCCGTTGTCGGTTTGGACAGAGGTTTTGCCGAAAATATTAAAAAACTCATTATACCTTCTGGTAAACAATCAAATTGATTGACAAATATGATAAATTTATCATAAAATATGAAAGTAATCTATCATCCTGAGGTTGAAGAAAAGATACGTTCTTTGCCAGATGAGGACAGGGCAAGAGTAGTAAAAGTAATTGATCTGTTTTCAGATTATAAGTTCAGATTAACGCAAATTTATTTAAAGAAAATTACGAAAGACATATGGGAACTTAGGGGTGGTAGATATAGATTACTTTTTGGGATTATAGATAGGAATATAATAGTTGTAACCATGTTTAGAAAGCAAACTCAAAGAACGCCAATTAGAGAAATAAAATTAGCTGTAAGGAGGTTTAAGGATTATGAAATCTAGACGCAAATGGATTAGTCATGGTGAGCTCAAAGCGGATTTAATGAAAGATCCAGGATTTCGTCGCGAGTACAAGAAGTTAGAACCAGAATTTCAAATCGCTAGACAAATTATCGGAGCAAGGATAAAAAAGAAAATGTCTCAAGAGGATCTAGCAAAAAAAGCGGGCACAGGTCAGGCAGTTGTATCAAGACTCGAGGGAATGAATGCTAAACCCTCGCTCTCTCTACTTTCCAGAATTGCCAGAGCTCTCGATACTAAAATAAATATTACAATTCGTTAAATCCCTATACACGTTTTGCTTATATTTTTGAAAACTCTGTTAAACTCTCACTATGAATCTATCGGTCGGGATAGTTGGATTGCCTAATGCGGGCAAGTCGACTCTTTTTAATGCTCTTTTAAAAAAGCAGGTGGCGCAGTTTGCCAATTACCCGTTTACGACGATTGAGCCAAATGTCGGCGTTGTGGAGGTTTTCGACGAGAGGCTGGAAAAGCTGGCAGACATAATTGCAGCAGATCCTTCGACTTCGCTCAGGACTTCACGACCTCCGGTAATACCTGCGGTCGTTCAGTTTGTGGATATTGCCGGATTAGTACGCGGAGCACATAAAGGTGAAGGTTTGGGGAACCAGTTTCTTTCACACATTCGTGAAGTAGACGTTATTGTGTTTGTTTTAAGAGATTTTAAAAATGAAAATGTAGATAGAGCGGGTAGTGAGGGAGCAAAAGAGGATTTGGCACTTCTTCGAGACGAATTGCTTCTGAAAGATTTGGAGACTCTCGAGAAAAGAATTGAGAGTTTTAGTCGCGAACTTAAGAAAGTACCAGCTAATGATCCAAAACATAAAGTCTTTAATGCTCTAAATAGGGCAAAAGAAAATGTAGAAAAAGGTAATTGGCTGGAAGAAGTTTTAAGTGGGGAAGAAATAGATTTAATAAAAGATTTACAGCTTTTAAGCTTTAAAAAATCGATAGTCGCAGTTAACAGTGATGAAGCAGATTTAGAAAAAGAACCGCCTATTGAAGGCGCAATGAGAATTAGCGCGAAGGTTGAACTTGAGCTGGCTTCACTGGAAGGAGAAGAGCGTAAGCAGTATATAAAGGAATTCGGTTATAAGAATATTGGGTTAGATAAATTGATTAGTAAATCTTACAAAACTCTAGGATTAATTACTTTTTTTACGGCTGGTCCTAAGGAGGTGCGAGCATGGACAATTCGAGAAGGTTTTAAAGCCCCGGAAGCTGCCGGAGTAATTCACGAAGATTTTAAAAGAGGTTTTATTGCCGCAGAGATAATAAGCGTGGAAAAATTAATAGAGGCCGGCGGTTGGGTTAGAGCTAAAGAACAGGGTTTAATTAAAAGTGCCGGGCGTGAGGAGGTTATGCGAGACGGTGATGTAGTTGAGTTTAAATTCAATGTTTGATATAGGTAATTTTAAAGTTTAAGTTTTTAATTTTTAATCATTTAGATTTCAATTAAAATTTAGAATTGTAAATTGAAAATTTATACTATGCATTGAAATCAAGCTCACGTCTCTGATATCATTTGCGAAAGGTTTAATTTAGCATGCTATACGAGTTAATGTTGGTTACTGCGACTGAAAAAGGCGATTTGTTAGTTAGCCGTGTGGAAAAATCGGTTAAAGAAATCGGGAATAATTTAAAAGTCGACAAGTTGGGCAAAAAGCCTCTTGCATATACGATTAAAAAACAAACGGATGCAAATTACTATGTGCTAAATTTTAAAGCGGAAGGAAATGTTGTCAAGCAATTGACAGATAAATTGAGACTGGAGCAAGAGGATTTGCTTCGATATTTACTTTTGAAGAATGTTGAGAAAAAAGCCTCGAGTAAAAAGAGAAAAGTTGTCGAGGTAGAAGAGAAGGAACAAAAAGCAAAACCAAAAGTAACAGTTGCAGTAAGGAAGGTTTCAGCTGTAAAATCAACTGGTAACAAAAAGGGAGGAACTTCTTCTAAAGCAAAAAGCACCCGCTTCGCCAGCGAAGCGAGGCGAGCAAGAGGTAAGAGAAAATAATATAAGACATGGTATCTAGAGTTTCATTAAATATCAGCCAATTAAATAAATTAATTCAGGATATTGAGCTCAGGACGGAATATGGAGGCAAAATCTAATGGCATCCCGTGCTTCGCTCAATAAAGTAATGCTGATCGGGAATCTCACTCGTGATCCGGAGATGAGGTATACACCAAGTGGGGCTGCAGTATGTACTTTTGGTATGGCGACAAATAGGTATTACACGGCAAGCGATGGAGAGAAGAAAGAGGAAACAGAGTTCATAAAAATTGTTTCATGGAATAAACTTGCTGAGCTCTGCTCGCAACTTCTTACAAAGGGTCGTAAAGTTTATGTTGAAGGAAGACTGCAGACAAGAAACTGGGAAACGCCAGACGGCCAGCCGCGACAAACAACCGAAGTTGTTATAGATGATATGAGAATACTGGATTCCAGAAGGGATTATGGAGAAGGTGGAGGGTATGGTGACGGTGGAGTATCGGCCGAAGGAGCTCCAGTAGTTCCAAAAGAAGCAAGCGAAGCCGGCGAAAAAGAGGGAAAAGCTGAAGAAGAAGAGAAAAAGGCAGCTAAGAAATCTGAAAGTAAATCCTCGAGTAAAAAAGAACAAAAGGAGGATAAAAAAGAAGATGTTGATCTAGACGATCTTCCTTTTTAATTATCATGCCAAAATTTATGAAGCGAGTTCCACGGGCAAAGAATTGTCCTCTTTGTAAGCAAGATTTAGTTGTTGGCTACAAAGATGTACCGATTCTCAAGAAACATATTTCGGAGAGAGGTAAGATATTAGCAAGAGTCAGAACCGGAATTTGTTCTAAGCACCAGAGGCAAATGACACGAAGTATTAAAAGAGCAAGGTATGTAGCATTGTTGCCATTTGCCCAAATCTAAAAATTAAAATAATGCCCTTCGGAAAAGAAGCTGTTCAAGACCATAACGAAAAAGAAGATAATAACACCCCTAATAAATTAGATACTCAAGAAGCTGAAGCCGCTGAAACACCTGCGCAAAAAGGGTCACTTGTTGGTTTTTTAATTCAATTTTCTTTGGTCGCTTTAGTATTTTTAGCAATTGGATTTGTTCTAGGCCAGAAAAAAATTGAATTAGATAAGCGTGGCCAAATCCCAATAATAAATGTTTCTAATCAGAATCCCGCAGAGATTCAAAATGTAGATTTTTCCCTATTTTGGGAGGTGTTTGAAGAACTCCCAAAAAAGTATTTAGACAAAGAGGCAATTAATGCTCAAGAAATGGTGTACGGGGCAATCTCCGGAATGGTCCGCTCTTTGGGTGACCCATATACTGCATTTATAAATCC
Organism: Candidatus Curtissbacteria bacterium RIFCSPLOWO2_02_FULL_40_11; assembly: GCA_001776505.1. GTDB lineage: Bacteria > Patescibacteriota > Microgenomatia > Curtissbacterales > GWA2-41-24 > WO2-FULL-40-11. The sequence goes on from MFBV01000038.1 coordinate 9,505, forward strand.
GGAACAGAATGAGTTGATTAAAAGTGATCTGGCGGGATCTTATGAAGGTGTAGGGATTCAGATCGGATTCAATGAGGATAAAAGACTAGCAGTAATTGCTCCGCTTTCCGGTACTCCTGCAGAGCGAGCAGGAATTTTTGCGAAAGATGTTATTGCAAAAATAGACGATAAGGATACTTTCGACATAACTTTGCCAGAAGCCGTCGAACTTATTCGGGGACCAGCCGGAACTAAAGTAACTCTGACTTTAATTAGAAAAGGAGAAACCGAACCAATTGAAAAAGAAGTTGAAAGAGCAAATATTGATATAAGGTCGGTAGAGGTAGAGTATCGCGAAGTTGGCTCGAGAAATATAGCAATTGTTAAAGTTTCTAGGTTTGGCGAGAAAACACCGATTGAATGGGATAATGCAATAGACAATATTGCGGCACGGAATACTGATGGCGTAATAGTAGATATGAGAAATAATCCGGGAGGGTTACTAACCGGCGCTATTTACTTAGCGGGAGAATTTGTGACCGGTACAGTAGTTGAACAAAAAGATGCAAGTGGAGAAGTAAGACCTTCTTCTGCACAAGGTAAAGGAAGACTACTCAAGGGACCAGTTGTGGTTTTAATTAACGGTGGTAGCGCATCTGCTGCGGAAATTTTTGCGGGAGCGCTACAGGATAAGGGAAGAGCAAAGATTATCGGTGAACAGACTTTTGGTAAAGGAACAGTTCAAGATGTTGTTGATTTGCCCGGTGGATCAGCCTTACATGTAACAATTGCGCAGTGGTTAACACCAGAAGGAAAATCTATACAGGATGAGGGTATTACACCAGATATAGAGGTAGGATTAAGTGCAGAAGACAGAGAACAAAATCGTGATCCTCAACTAGACAGAGCTCTAAAAGAAATTTAAATGATTAATAATTTTAAAACATCACTTTTTGCCGTAATTTTAGTTATAGTTGCACTTTGGATTTTGAGTATCTACGGCGCTTTAAGATTTTTTGGAAAAGTCCCTGAGCCAGTTTTGGAAAATGGCAAAGTTTCAGAAACTAAGAGAGTTGTTGAAGAAGAATCCACTGTAATTGATGTAGTAGATGCCGTCTCGCCTTCAGTAGTTTCTATTGCGGTTGAGGATAGCCCTACCATTAGTTTGTTTGGGATGCCGCAAGAGGATGAGCCGAATCAATCTGGTATCGGTACAGGCTTTGTTGTTAGCAGAGACGGTTTAATAATTACAAATAAACATGTCGTTTCATCTGACAATCAAAAATATACAGCAATTATTAACGACAATGGTGAAGTTAAAGAATTAGAAGTGGTGGAGATAAACAGAGACCCGTTTAATGATTTGGCAATTTTGCGTGTAGGTGCTAATGATTTAAAACCATTGGAACTCGGGGACTCGGATAGTTTAAAGGTAGGGCAGAAGGTGATTGCAATCGGTAATGCGTTGGGACGCTTTCAAAATACAGTTACAACCGGTGTAGTTTCTGGTTTGGGAAGAGGAGTGAACCCATTTAATCCTTCGACTGGCATTGCCGAAAGACTGGACGATTTAATTCAAACAGATGCTGCTATTAACCCGGGTAATTCAGGCGGCCCGCTTGTAAATATTGGTGGGCAGGTGATAGGAATTAATACCGCTGTTGCGAGCGCAGAAAATATTGGTTTTGCTATTAAAATTAATATTGCAAAGCAATTAATTAATGAATTTGAGGCAAGCGGAGGAAAGATTTCCAGACCATTTCTAGGAGTAAGATATTCTCATATATCCCAAAACGTAGCTCTTTTAAATGATGTTCCTCAGGGAGAGTTAGTTCGAGAAGTAGTCGATGGTTCGGCTGCAGATAGAGCAGGGATTAAAGTGGGGGATATAGTGACAGATTTTGACAGCCAAAAACTTACTGAAGAAAATTTGATGCAAAAAATTATTAGAAGTAAAAGTGTGGGTGATACCATTTCTATGAAGGTGTTTCGAAACGGTGATACGTTTGATGTCGAGGTGACTTTGGGAGAGGCACCGAATCAGTAAAGTTAGAGGTTGGGTAGGTGTTATCGGTAATAAGAAGGGGATAATATAAATGTGCTTGACAAATGGCCTATAATATGGTATTATTTCGCCATTATGATCGAAACAATTAGCACTGTACCTGAAGACATTGTTAAAGTAGAATCGGGTAGATCAAGAATAACTAGAAAGTATATCCTTCCTCTGGCTATAGTTTTCTCATTGGGAATTGCCGGAACTGCAACAGTGGGTGAGGTCTACAGCATTGTTAACTGGGACGAGATAGAGAAACAGGCGCTTGAACGTCAGCAACGCCACCCGGATTTATTAGTTGACGATACTAATGACGGGATATGGCCTGATGCTTCTGATGTTGGTATGGGAGGAGTTATGGTAGGTGGTTTAGTCCTTGGAACTATTGCATTTGTGCAGAAGAGAAGAATGGATAGGGAAATATCCAGTAGTTCTTCTATTAATCAATCAGCACAAATCTGAGTTTATAGATTTAGTTTCTTTAGAAATTCTCCAAAAAAATTTCCAATAACCCAATAAACATTTGCCCAAATTAAAGCAGCGATTGCTGTATAGAGCCAAAAGGTTTTGTAGGTGACACCGAAAAGACCGGCTGCAAACGGGGTGACAATGCGTAGGCCGGGGATTAGTCTTCCAATAACAATTGTTGCTCCTCCATATTTTTTAAACCACTTCTCAAGCTTTTTAATTTTATCTGGTGTGATTTTTATATGTCTGCCGTATTTTTTTAGAAAGTTTCTACCGAATTTTTTCGCTAAAGTAAAAAGAATTATGGAACCGATTGAACTTGCCAGTGTTACTGTAAAAATTACTAGAAAGTAATTTGAATTGGGGAGTGCGGAAACTGTAGCAATAAAAACATCTCCCGGAATTGGCAGAAAAATCCCTGCTTCTTCCACAAATAGAATCAGAAATAATCCAAAGTAAGAAAATTTTTCAATAAATTCAAGCATTCAAAAAGGGAGTTCTCTGGTCACTTCACCGATTCGAATTAGTGCAGTGACCTCTTTTTATTTTTAAAATAAATTCTTTCGACTCCCTCGTCATCGAGTCTTGCGAGCTTATGTCCTCGGGTTAAAGTTAGATAAGTTTTAGCTAAATCTTTCCAGAACTGACGCCATTTTTTATCTTTCTCAAGTTTATCGAAAAATAATTTAAACCCCTCGTTATTTATTTTTGAAACAATTTTAGCGATAGTTCCATCTGAGACTTTTAGCATATTCTTGATGGTTTTCCAATCGTAAGCCTTATGCAGAAGAATGGATATTGAAAGCCTTTTGGCGAAATTGATTCTTTCGGTAGCTGTAAATAGGTCGCTGAAGAATTGAGAAGATTCTTTTTTATCTGTGAATTTTGCTATTGTTGACCAGAAAACGTCATAAACTTCATGTTCTAAATCTTTGCCAAGTTGGCGTTTGGATACTTGAGTCATAAATTTCTATCAGCTTATTTTACTTCATCGATTCGAATTAGTGAAGTAGGAGAGTGATAAGTTCCGAGGTGGAGGTTTGACATAAACCCATAGTTTAATGTAAAATTTCTGTCAATGACTGAGCAGGTAGGGTCGGAAGTTGGTAGTGGTCTAGCCGAGATTGTTAACTCCGAGAAATTTACCCAAGAATTTAAAGATTTAACTCCAAGTAGGCGAACAGCCTTGTATAGAGATTTAAGCAGAGCTGCTGATTTGGTGAATAATCAGAGGAGGGAATTAGCGTTTGCCGGTTTGGCTTCACGTAAAGAGTTAATTGACATAATTATTGACAATAGAAAGTATTTTACAACAGGAAGCTTTGCAAAACAGCATGAAGTCTTAAGATTATTCAGACAAGGTAAGGTTTTGCTTTTTCCGGATGATGCTGATAGAGTTCGACTTCCCAAGCCTGTGCAGGGAGTATTAGACGAAGCGAGTCGTCATATTCGTAGGTATGGAGATGAGTCCGTTGTCAACCTTTGTGATTATGATGTTTATCGTTTGTCTACGTATGGTGTTTTTATAGATGAAAGGTTGATTCAGGTGAATACAATTCCTGAATTGAGAAATTTCCACCTACTCTTGTCCTCACGAAATGTACCCGTTTTCCTAGCACCTATGCCTTCGAAAGACGAAAGTGTTCAATTATTGAATATAATTACGCAGAGATTTTCGGAGTGGGACGCTATTGTTGATGAGCCGCAGCAACAAAAAGACGAAACAATTCAATAGTTTGAACTAAATCAGCAGGTCGCCTGCGACGCTCCTCTGATATATCAGATAGCGCTTTTTGCGCTAGGCTGATATTGAACTGTATTGGATTAATTGGAAGAGGTTTCTAAGTTGTTTAGTGAGTTGCTTAGTGCTTGGACAATTTTATCTAATTTCCCGTTCATTATTTCTTCTAAATTTTCCTCCTTCGACAAGTCTTCGACCGTGAGACTCAGGTCTTCGATTCCGAAGCCACTCAGACTCGAGGAACCGAATCGGCTTAGGATGAACTAAGATTTTTTAGGGATTCTATGATTTTGCCTAAGCCGCCGTCCATAATGGTGTTTATATTACCCCATGATTTGGGAATTCTATGGTCTGTTACTCTGTCCTGCGGGAAATTGTAAGTGCGGATTTTTTCGCTTCTGTCGCCGGCCCCGACCTGAGCTTGTCGAAGGTTGCCAAGTTGTACTGATTGATTTTCTTTTTCCATTTGATAGAGTTTAGATCTTAAAATTTCCATGGCGATTTCACGGTTTTGGGCTTGGGATCTTTCGCTTGAAGATTTTACAACGAGTGCGCTTGGTTTGTGTTTAATTCTTACGGCAGTAGAAACTTTATTTACATTTTGACCGCCGTGACCGCCGGAGCGAAATGCTGCGAATTCTAAATCCTTCGGATTAATTTCTACTTGTGTAGCTGAAACTTCTGGCAAAACAGCGACTGTAGCGGTTGAAGTGTGGATCCTGCCGCTGCTTTCGGTTTTGGGAACTCGTTGAACCCTATGGACTCCGGATTCGAATTGTAATTTAGCATATGCATCTTTGCCAGAAATTTTAAAAGTAACTTCTTTTAGATTGCCAAGCCCGCCCTCATTTTTATCTAACTCTTCTACTTTCCAATTGTTATTGGCCGCAAATTTGGTGTACATTCTTGCCAGATCTTGTGCAAAAAGGCCAGCTTCATCGCCGCCTGCAGCTGCCCGGATTTCCAAAATCAGAGAATTTGAAGACTGATTACCACCGATAGATTGTTCCGGCGTTTCCCCCAGCGCCTCTTTTTGTTCTTCTAGTTTTTTTATTTCATCTGCAGCTATTTCGGCCATAGAAGGATCAGCAGACGCCAGTTGTCGAGCTTCTTCGATTTTTTTATCAATTTCGTTAATTTGTTTTTGTAAGTAATCACTCATAGAAAATTTTAAATTTTAAATTTGTAATTTTCATTCAATTTTTAAAATTTAATTATTAAAACATTCGAATTTCAATTAAAATTGAAAATTAAGAATTAAAAATTACAGTAGCTACGAAGATGCTTGTTTTTTAACAAGTTCGAACATGTCCTTTAGAGAATCCGGTCTTTTTTGCTTTTTCCTTTGTTCGACGCTTTCTACTTTTTTAGCCTTAATTTCTTTAGCCTTTTTCTGCTTTTGTTGGAATTTTTCAACGCGGCCAAGAGTGTCGACGAACTTCATTTCACCGGTAAAAAATGGGTGGCACCTGTTACAAACTTCAATATGAAGTTCCTGTGCTGTTGCGCTTGTCGTAAAAGTATTACCACAACTACAAATTACCTTTGCACTATCGTAGACTTTTGGATGTATATTAGCTTTCATTATATGGGATTACTAGAGGGTATTTTATCAAATTCAGGTAAGGATTTCTACTAGCCTGTCAAGGCCAAATGAGAAGCCTGTAGCCGGAATATCTTTTTTGGAAAAAAATCCTATTAAATTATCATATCTGCCGCCTGAGCCGATTGACAAATCTGCCGCATTGGTACTTGGTTTCAACTCGAAAATTGGACCTGTGTAATAATCAAGGCCTCTTGCGAGTGTCGAGTCAAATATAAAATCTTTGCTTTCTTCCAATTTATATCTACTCCGTAGTATTGTAAATAATTCTTTTAAATCATCAGTTGGACCGGAATTTTTTACGTTTTGTATTAGTTGTTGGGCATCTTCTTGAGAAAGTCCTTGTGAAACGAGTTCTTTTTCAACCTCGTTCTCACCTATTTTGTGAAGTTTATCTATAGCTCTTATTGCAGTTGCTGAAATATTTTCGAAGTTTTTGCGATCATTTATGAACATAACAGAAGAATAAGCACCAACAGCATTAGCGGCTTCTAAGCTTGCGGCAATAATCTTAGCGTCCTCAGCGATATCTTTTGAGCCTACAGTATCAAAATCGAATTGAGTGAATTCTCTATATCTACCTTTTTGGGGATTTTCCCCTCGAAAAACTTGTCCTATTTCGTATCTTGAGAAAGGTAGAGGAATATCGGGGTTTGATGCGATAAATCTAGCTAGAGGAACCGTGAGATCATAACGGAGAGCGAGTTCACGGTCACCTCTGTCTTTAAACTTATATATTAGTTTTTCTTCCTCGCCATATTTATTCGTTAAAGTTTGCGCAAATTCTATAGTAGAAGTTTCTATTGGGACAAAATTATGCTTTTTTAGAATTGCTACTATCTGCTCAATTACCATGTGACGTTTGGCGGCAATTTTTGTTGGAATGTCGCGAAAACCTTTAGGGGTTGGCGGTGCTTTTTGCATATTTAAATAATAACAGATCGATTAAGGGAGTAAATAGATAAGGTCGGGAGTGTTTGCGCTTTTTTCAGTAAAGTATATAACTATTGCTTTTTTACCTTTTACAATTTTTTCGGCTTCTGCATTATCGCCGTTTAGGGATATTGTTGTATCATCGCTTAAAGTAAATTCAAAAATACCTGAATCTTTTTGATTTCTGAATGAAAAAATATCTTCTTTGACATTACTTAATATTGTGCCGGCGACATATTTTTCTGAATTCTGGGGTTTATCTTCCCGAATAATCTCTATGGATGTAGCGTTAAAATCCTTTTCGTTTTCAATCGCGCCGAGAGCTATTAAATAATCTCCAACGCGAATGTCGTTGCCTTCGTCACCTTTTTCACTTTCAGGCAAGATCAGTTCGGTTGATGATTTTTGGCGAATAGTTTGTTCACCTTTGGTTGTAGTGATAGTAATAATATTGTCAAGGATTCCTTTGACAGAGCCAGATATTGCGGTACTGGCGTTTGTGTCGGGATCTACAAATAGGCTGAGTGATAGACTTTGTTGTTCAACTAAATTTTCATCTACCGAAATTACGTTTATAAGACTCAATCCGTTAACAAGTTCGGCTTCAATTTCAAATCCACCGTTTTCATTTGCCTGAGTTATACCTAAAGTATTATTTGATGATAAAACAATGTAGTTATTGGGTTGAGTTTTTCCCTGAAAAGTTACTGTGTTTTCGCTCAAGACGCTTCCACTGGAGGGAGTAATTTCTAGTTGCGATTCATCGATTTTTTCTTGAATTGTTTCTTTTGGGGCTTCAGTTTGTGATTGTGATTTGTCAGGGTTGGGTTGTCTCTGCCAGAGCCAGTATGTAAGTGACCCTACTAATACAATGGCAATTAGGCCCAGGAGGGCAGGTTTGAATGCAGACTTTACACTTGTCACCTTCGAATATTTACATTAGCACATGATTGGGTAATTGGGCAATTGGGCATGGGGGAAGGTGGGTATTATTTTTACCTACTGACCTACAAACCCACTATCCTACCTACCAAAACTGTGTTATTATCATAAAACTCCCATGGCTGATATTTGGTGGTACGGACAAGCTTGTTTCAAGGTAAAGGGCAAAGATGCCAGTGTTGTTTTTGACCCATATGACCCCAGTTATACAGGATTAAAACCTCAAAAATTAGATGCCAATATCGTCTGCGTAACGCATGATCACGGTGATCACAATAATAGTGCCAGCGTTAAAGGTGTTGAAGAAGGAGAATCACCTTTTGTAATTAATGGGCCCGGAGAATACGAAAAGAATGGGGTAAATGTTGCTGGAATTCAAAGTTTTCATGATGAAAGTGGGGGATCTGAACGAGGGAATAATACGATTTATTTGGCGACGGTTGATGATATTAATATTGTGCATCTTGGAGATTTGGGGCAAAAAACTTTGACGGAGGAACAAAAAGAAGAACTTTCTCTTTGTGATGTATTAATGATTCCGGTAGGAGGAGTTTATACAATTACAGCAAAAGAGGCACCAGACATAATTTCTTCGCTGGAGCCTAAAATAGTTATACCAATGCACTATAAAACTCCAGGACTAAAATTTGGACTTGACGGGGTAGAAGGGTTCTTGAAAGCCATGGGTAAGGAAGAAAGCGAAAGAGTTAGTAAACTTTCCGTTTCCCGAGACAAATTACCGGAAGAACTTGAAATTGTTCTTTTAGAAATGCAATAAAATATGGCAAAAACTAACATTGGTGGGAAAATTACCCCACAAGATCTAGACGCTGAAAAGTCGATTATTGGAGCTATTCTTCTTGATAGCGACGTGATCGCGACGATAGCCCAAACTTTAAAACCAGATTACTTTTATAAAGAGGCTCACAGCGATATTGTTAAGGCGATGTTTCAACTTTTTGAAAAAAGAGAGCCGATTGATTTGATTACTCTTACAGCACAGCTGAGGAAAAATAATAAGCTCGAACAGGTTGGGGGAGCTGGATATATTTCTGAAATTGCATCTGGAGTACCGACTGCTGCTCATGTTACTCAGTACGCCCAGATAATTCGCGACCATTGGGTAAAAAGGCAGTTAATTGCAACAAGTTCAAAACTTTCTCAATCTGCTCATGATGAAACATTTGATGTACGAGAATTACTTGATGAGGCGGAGCAATCGGTTTTTGCCCTTTCACAAGAACAGCTGCACCAAAACTTTATGCCACTAAAAGATGTACTAGCTGAAAGTTTTGACAGGCTGGATGAACTACATAAGAAAAAAGGTGGACTGCGGGGAGTGTCGACAGGTTTTGAAGATCTTGATAGGAAACTTGCAGGTATGCAAGATTCAAATCTTTTAATTATTGCATCACGCCCGGGGCAGGGGAAAACCAGCATATCTTTAAATATTGCTGCGCATGTAGCAGTTCGTGAAGGTTTACCGGTGGGAATTTTTTCCCTCGAAATGAGCAAAGAAGAATTAGTAGACAGACTTTTAGTTTCTCAAGCAGAAGTTGATGCCTGGAGATTAAAAACTGGAAATTTGGACGACAATGATTTTGACCGGTTGCAAGAAGCCATGGGAGTTTTAGCGGACGCGCCTTTATTTATAGATGATACGCCGGCCTCGAATTTAATGGAAATTAGAACTAAGGCCAGACGCTTGCAGGTAGAAAGTGGGTTGAAGCTTTTGATTATAGATTATTTGCAACTTATTCACGGAAGGAATTTGGAAAATCGTGTTCAGGAAGTTTCGGAAATTTCGCAAAGTCTTAAAAATTTAGCAAGAGAACTTAAGATTCCAATTATTGCAGCTTCTCAGCTTTCACGTGCAGTCGAACAAAGAGGAACCAGAAAGCCACAACTGGCGGATCTGCGAGAATCAGGCGCAATTGAGCAAGATGCTGACGTCGTTATGTTTTTATGGAAGCCAGATCCTGAAAATGTTGGAGAAGTAAAATTAGATATCCAAAAACATAGAAACGGTCCCACCGGGGAGATTGATATGATATTTAAGCCGGAGAGAGTAAAATTTTACGGAGCAGAAAGACAAAGAACAAAAAGTACGGAAGCAGCATCTGCTTCTGCATGACCCCTTACTTTTGTGTCGAGAGAGAGATTCGCCGCCAAACATAGTTTGGCGAGCCTCGCCCGTCTAATTCTTGGACGAGGCGGGAACAATCACGGGATATTGTGGGCAAGGTGGGAGTCGAATCCTTCGCTAAACTCAGGACTATAGCCCACATGATCTTGCGATCAGTGGCTGGGGAGGGAGTCGAACCCTCACGGGAGTAAATCCCATACGTTTTTGAGACGTAACTGTCTACCAGTTCCAGCACCCAGCCAATTGTTTTATAACAATAGCTTTTAGTTCACTTCGTTCACGTTTTTCTTGCGTTGCTCGAAAAAGGATGGCCACGCGTCTGCCACTTCTTGCGAAGCAAGAACGAATTTTTCCGCCACTTGCCCTAATATGTTTTTACCCTTTTTGAATCGTTCTTTCCAGCACTGCGCCTTATTTAGCTTGTAAAAATAGCCCAAATATTATATCATTTCCTATCACGTGACAGTCGAAGAAATATACAAACTGGGTATAAAGATGGGGATAGATGCTGATCCTCGTGGCAAAAAGGGGGTTGAGAGGCATTTAGCACGGCAAAAAAAGATTCTTAGTGAGCTTCCAAAAAATAAAAAACAGGATTTTGACAGGGAAAACCTAACAAATCCTTATGCAGATTCTAGAATTTTAATTGGTGACAAAAAAGCTCAAGTTAAGAAAGTAATGGCTGGGATTGATTTTGAAACTGGTGAAGTGGTTCTTGCTGATCGTTTAAACGAAAAAGGCGAAGGTATTGATTTAATGATTGCTCATCACCCGGCAGGTGGAGCCTTGTCTTCACTTCACGAAGTCATGGATTTGCAGGTTGACTTGATGGCTCAGTATGGCGTACCCATTAATGTTGCAGAAGGTATGCTTGCAGGTCGTATTGACCAGGTTCGCAGACAACTTGGGCCAATTAACCACTACAGGAGCGTAGACGCTGCCAGGCTTTTAAGTATTAATTATATGTGTTTGCATACAGTTTGGGATAACATGGGTTGGTACTTTATGAAAAATAAGTTTGAAGCACGTGAGTTTGATACTGTTGGCGATGTGATGGATGAACTTAGAAAAGTTCCAGAGTACGCGCAAGCCATTAAATTTAAAGCAGGACCTTCACTATTTGTGGGCAGTGAAAAAAACAGGGCAGGAAAGGTGGTTGTAAGTGAATTTACAGGTGGGACAGAAGGGGCCAAAGAAATTTACGAAAGACTTTCACACGCCGGAGTTGGAACAATAATTTCAATGCATACTAGCGAGGAGAACCGCGATCAGGCTAAAAAACACCACATAAATATGGTTATTGCCGGGCACATGGCTTCGGATTCGATTGGGGCTAATTTATTTTTAGACGAACTTGAAAAAAAGGGAGTTAAGGTTGTACCGACAGCGGGTTTAGTCCGGGTTTCTCATAACAAAACTTCAAAAAAGTAATTTTATATAAACAATGATTTCTGCAACAGTACTTAGGGCTGGTAAGGTTTTCCCCTCTTTCGCTAAGACTTCTGAGGACAAGGAGTAAAAGCATGATATCTGTCACAGATTTGAGGTCGGGAAAAGTGTTTGAAGATGGAGGTGAGTATTTCTTAGTGTTGTCTTACGAACATATTAAGATTGCGCGCGGGAGTGGGACAATCAAAGTCAAAGTGAAAAGTTTGACCAGCGGAGCAACTGTAGAGAAATCTTTTACTACTGGCGCCAAAGTTGAAGAAGCGATTCTTAACAGGAAGAAAGTTCAATATTTATATAGCGACAGCAAAGTGTATGTGATGGATATGGAAACATACGAGCAAACGGTGCTTGATAAAAGATTGGTAAGCGAGGTCGCTAAATTTCTTAAAGAAGGTTTGGAGATAGAGCTTTTTAGTGTTGAAGATAAACCTCTTTATATTCAAATTCCAAAAATTGTCGATTACAAAGTTTCTCAAACAGGGGGGTCTAGTCGTGGCAATACGGTTGGAGCTAGCCAGAAAGATGCATTATTGGAAAACGGTTTAACAGTTAAAGTTCCGCTTTTTATTAAAAGTGGGGAAGTTGTGAGAGTTGACACAAGAACCGGAGAGTACGTAGAGCGAGCAAAGTAATTAAATGCCAGCAGCAAGAGCTTCGAAGATATTTGAGTTGCTGAATGCAAAGTATATAATAAGCCCGACAACCACAATTTGAATGACTAGGCCAAAGGCAACTGCATACGTGATTGAAGTTTGTGGCCAAGCCAATCTAGCCACGAAAATGGGGGAACTTTAAAGCCAAACATCCAAGAAGGCGCTTCCAGCCAGTCCGGGAGTTGAGCGGCAATGATCATGACGAACAAATACTCGGGATCTACAAATTTCCAGAAAATAAGGTAGGCCAGTAAAAAACCTAGAAGGACATCAGCAGCAGCCTCCATTTTTAGGCGTGTTAAAGACTTTTTTTTGTGATTTGTGCCTGCGTCCCAGTGAGGGATAAGATCAGCTATGAAATGCGACAGAATAGCTATAGGTATTCCAAGTAGGGGATTTGTAACTTTGAGGGCAATTGAGGCGCCAATCAAAGCATGAGCTGTTGCAGTCATAGATCGAGTGTCTAATAGCTTAAGAGACCTAAGTTCCATTTTAACATTTAAAGCCAGCAGCGTTCAAAGCTTCTTTTACTTGTGATAAGCGTTTGTCTGATGTAATAATAGTGCGAATCTTGTTATGAATTTAATTACGAATTGGGATCCTATTATTTCGATTTTGGTTTTTATTGTATCGTCGATACTTGCTCTATTTTTGTATTACAGAACAGGGAGACACGAACTTGTAGATGATGAGATTTTATTCGATAGTTCCATTATTGGCTTAATTGGGGCTCTTGTAGGAGGAAGAATTACTGATTTTGCCTTGAGGCCCGACTTCTATGGATTTTCTCTCTCGAAGCTATTCTTCTTTAATGTTTATGGCGGATTCGATTGGTATGGTGCAATATTGGGGTTGGTAGTGGCGATATTTTTACTTTTGAGAAAAAGAAACATTAATTTTTGGTTCATTTTAGATTTAATCTCAGTTCCTCTTGTTTTTGCGGCTATTTTAGTTTCGATTGCGAATTATTTAATTTTTAACTCGCGGGTAGCCCTAATTTATGCAGTTGTACTCCTTATTATTTTTTGGACACTGAAGAGACTAGCTAAGATAAAAAGAAATTATGGGTTTTTCTTTTCCACTGTTTTAATTTTAGTATCATTACTTAATATAAGTATGTTTAGGCTAGTTGAAGCTAAATATAAAGTATTCGGTAAAGCAGAATATAATTTGCTGCTGCCGATTTTTGTTTTAATTGTTAGTACACTCCTTTTTTATTTACTGTCTGCAAGAAAGTTTAAAGACGACCTTAAAAATCTTATGGGTTTGATAATACTTGGGCTATTTAAACTCAAAAGAATATTAACATCGTTTTCTGAAGCAAACCAAGTTGCTAGAGTTATTTTGCTTTCGCCTTTATATCTTTCTAAATTCACCTTTGATCTTGTAAAATTAGTAGGTAAGGAAATCCAACTTAGCTTGAGTGAACTTGCCCAGGTGTTTGGAGTTAAAAAATGATTGGAAAAATTATTAACCTAAAAAAAATTCAGAAAATTGTTGAAAATCAGAGAGATTTGATAGCGACGAAGCTAGCAAGACTTAGAAGCGAGGATCCTTTTTTAATAGAAGACCGGTCACTCATAGTTGAGCCTGGAACCGATGCTTCGATTCTTTCAGGACATGAGAGGATTGTAGTACTTGAGAACAGATTAAAGAGTGATTTAAAAGAGATTGAATCAGCGCTTAAAAAAATCAAAAAAGGGACATACGGAAAATGTGAAAAGTGTAATAGAAAGATCGATATAAAACGATTAGAGGTAAAACCTGAGGCTGTCTATTGTTTAAAATGTGAGAATGAAATTGAAGCAAAAAAAGGCAATAAATGAGAAAAAGATAATTGCTTCACTTGCAGTTCTTCTTGTCTTAATCATAGATCAATTTTTCAAAAATTTCGCAGAGAATTTTGTTGTAACAACTTGCAATAGGGGAATTGCATTTGGAATCGGTGGCGATTTTACGATATTAATTTTGATAGTTGTTGGGTTAGTTTTCTGGATTCTGACACAAGAAAAAAGATTTTTGCCAACAATAGGGCTAGCTTTGATATTTGCAGGAGGGATTTCTAATGTTGTTGATAGGATTTATTTTGGATGTGTCAGGGATTTTATAACACTTGGAAGTTTTCCCAGTTTTAATTTAGCAGATAGTGCCATAATTATTGGAGCAATAATTATGAGTTTTAATTTTTTTGCAGAGAACAGAATATAGAATGCCGACACCAGAAAATAGAGTAGAAAATGAAATTGAATATAGTTTTTGAAGATAAAAACATATTAGTTGTCGAAAAACCTTCGGGTTTAGTTGTTAATCGCTCAGATACAGTTCGAGTAGAAACACTACAGGATCAATTGGAGGACTATTTTGGATTAAGGAATGATTTAGGCCCGCCCGCAACGCCTCGCAAGCTCGTCTTGCCTGGCGGGCTGGGTATAGGGGGCAGAGCTGGAATAGTTCACAGACTAGACAGAGAAACGTCCGGACTTTTGGTTGTTGCTAAAAGCCAAAAAGTATTTGAATTTCTGCAAAAACAGTTTAAAGAGAGAGAAGTAAAGAAAGAATATACTACCTTAGTTCATGGCGAAGTAAAGAAAGAAAAGGGTACTATTAGTGCGGAAATTGGCAGAGTTGGCAAATTTGGAAAATTTGGATTAGTGAAAGAAGGAAGAGCATCGATTACCGATTATCAAGTACACAGACGATATTCTTTTAAAAGTGAGAATTTTGACAGAGTACTCAAGAAATTACAGCTTTCTAAAAACAGAATAAATTATTTAAAAACTAATGCAATAAAGTATTCATTGTTAAAAATCACGCCAAAAACCGGTAGAACTCACCAGATCAGAGTTCATTTAAAAAGTATTGGTAATCCTGTAGTTTCCGATGGCATTTATGCGCCCTCGAAACTTTTACAATTTGATCGCGCTTGGTGTCCGAGAGCGTTTCTTCATGCTTCGTATTTAGAGTTCAAAGTTTCAAAATCTAAATCACCTGTAAAATTTAATTCAGACATATCAGGTGATCTCAAAAGTGCACTCGCGAACTTGACAAGTTCAGGTTGACATTTAATCTCTCGATTTCACTCTAGGTCTACATTTGACATTTGACATTTGACAATTGACAATTGACTACATCTGCCATGCCGAATTTGTTTTTAAATCTTTCCATTATTCTTGTATTGGCCACAGCCTTGGGAGTGTTTGCCCGAAAATTAAAACAGCCACTAATTTTGGCTTATATTACTGCAGGAATTCTTATTTCGGTATTCGGAGTATTTAGAGAAGTCGATAAGAATTTTTTAGAACCCCTTTCTAATTTTGGTATCGCCTTTCTTTTATTTTTAGTAGGAATTGAACTTAAGCTTGAGGATTTAAAGTACATTGGCAAAGCGGCAATTTTTACAGGGTTTGGGCAAATAGTTTTTACAGCTCTGATCGGTTTCATTATTATAAGCGCTTTAGGGTTTTCTATGATTGCTGCTGCTTATATGGCTATTGCTATTACTTTTTCCTCGACTGTAATTATCATCAAGTTACTTACTGAGAAGCATGATTTGCAGTCGCTTTACGGCAAAATTGTCGTAGGGTTCTTACTTGTTCAAGATTTTGTAGCTATTTTGGCACTAATGGTGCTTTCCGGATTTAGCGACGGGCAAGCACCTTCCTTGGGTGGAATATTTTGGATATTGGTAAAAGGATTTTTATTGGTTGTCTTTACATACATAGTAACCCGATATCTGCTTAAAACTGTTTTTAAATTAACTTCGACTTCTGTCGAGCTTTTATTTGTAAGTGCAATCGCTTGGGCATTTTTACTGTCGGCTCTTGCTGAGGCTGCCGGTTTTTCGATTGCAATCGGGGCATTTCTAGGTGGAGTAGCGATTGCTTCGAGTCCTTACAGAATTCAAATTTCTGCAAGAGTTAAGCCGTTAAGGGACTTTTTCATAATTATTTTCTTTATACTTTTGGGGGCTTCGCTTTCTACCGGGATCGTAGGATTAGTTCCTTCGCAAATTATTATTCTTTCCTTATTTATATTGATTGGTAATCCTTTGGTTGTGATAGCCATAATGCTGACTCTTGGATTTCGCAACAGAACTTCATTTTTAGCTTCGGTTACTGTTGCTCAAATTTCGGAGTTCTCGCTTATATTAATGGCTGTTGGAAGTTCCTTAGGACATGTGACAAGTGCACATGTGGCTTTGGTAGCAGCGGTGGGTATGGTAACAATAACTTTATCTTCCTACCTAATTCTTTATGGAGATAAAATTTACAGATTTGTATCGCCATATATGACCAAAATGTTCCCGGAAAATGACCGTGATCCATATGTTATGCACCGCGATAAATTGAAAAATCATGTAATCTTAATCGGAGCAGAACAAATGGGAAGCGACATTTTGAAGTTTTTGGACAAAAAAATAGAAGATAAGGACCAGATTGTGGTAGTGGATTTTAACCCGGAAATTTATAAAAGCGTTAAAGCTGGCGGATATAATGCCGTGTTTGGCGATATTACAGATCCGGAGGTTTTGGAAGAGCTCGAGTTGGCGCGTGCTAAACTGCTCGTGATTACTGATAGTGATGAGGAGGACAATTTCCATATTATACGTTTTGCAAGAGACAAAAACTTTAAGGGGCCAATTATTTCGACGTCTTACTGGATGCATGATGCCGTTAAAATTTATGAGACTGGAGCTGATTATGTGGTGGTGCCGGAGTTAGTGGGTGGCAAGCATGCATCGCGAATTTTAGCGGATTACTGGGAGGATCTAAAGGAGTTGAAAAAAGAGAAAAGCAAGCATTTTGAAGATCTGATGTCTCGCAAAATCTTCTGAAAATCCCGAGGTGTCAATATATGTTCACCTCCAAGGTGTGAATGGGTGTGAAAGCGGGGGCAGACCATGTGATTGTGCCGGAGTTAATTGGCGGCCAGCACGCCTCCCGAATTTTGGCAGAGCATTGGGATGATTTAAAAGAAATTAAGAAACAAAAAAGCAAGCAGTTTGAAACTTTAATGGCCAGGAAGATATTTTAAGTTTTTTTAGATTTCCAAATTAGAAAAAATTAAATTTTCGGAGGTTTTTCTGCTTGATATTCAAATCTATAAGGCAAAACAGTAATAGGGGTTTCTTTGCCGTTCAAGCTTAATAATCTGTGATTTAGTATAAGTATAAAGTGGTTACCATATAACTCATCTTTTGTTATGTCAAACTCTAAATACAATGAATCAACGGTATTCTGGTTTTCCTCACCACCAAATACATACCATGTAGTTGGATGAGTTTTAAACAATCTTAATCTACCTACTAATAAAAATCCGGGCCATGGAGAAGGTTTTTTGTAGGGTTCTCCAATTTTTACACCAGGCTCCAAATTGAATTTAACTACTATTCTGTCTATATCTAGTGCGAAGCTGACTGACTCAATGCCTGTTTCATTAAGTAAACTGTCATTTTGAGCATATCTTTCTAGGTTTTTTATATCTTCAATTGATTTTACGCCAGGAATATCTGAAACAGTAAGCACAGGAAAACTAGGTTTTTCAGGTAATATCTCTTGTATCTTATGCTCAATATTGTCAGGATTAATAAAATCGTTATAATCGTTTGTTTTAGTACTTTCAGAGCAAGCAATAATTGTGGGAAGGAATAGAAAAGCCCCTACTGCAGGCGCTTTTCCCCATGCTGTTTTCAAAAGTTCTCTTCTTGACATTTCTCTATCCGTTAAGCTCATAAAGCTACATTTTAGGTTCATATAGAATTATTGTCAAGAGTATCGTAATCTGACACCACATATGCGACAACAGTTTTAAACTGTTGTCATGAGAGCAAATCCTAAAGAAATAATCAGAAGAGTTAACAAGGGCAACAAGGTGGCTGACGTTGCTAGTGCCTTGAGTATCCATAGATCCACTGTTTACCGCTGGATGAGAAGAGCCAAGACTGCTCGTGGTAACTTAAGCTCACTTAGTCTTGTGAGGAAGTCTACGAGACCACATACAATCCACAGGTACAACTTTACCCAACAGGAGAGAATGGATATTGAGAAATATCGACAGAAAACCGGTCAGATGGCGGAAAAGATTACCCGTAAGTTAAACCTGCCTGCATCCTGGCGGACAGTCCACCGTTTCTTGAAAATTAAAGGGTTCGTGCGAGAATATGGATATCATAGACGTCCAAGGTTTCAGGACACAGTTCATATGCATGCTAAGAACACGAAGACAGTCGGATACTTGCAGATGGATGTTAAGTACGTAACACCGGAGCTTTCCGGCCTTACTTGGACATGTTTTGAATATGCAGTCATTGATATCTTCTCGAGGTATAAAGAAGCAGTGATCTTAAACCACCTGGACCAGGATGGATCAATGGCAGCTCTTCTTGAGATATTACCTCAGCTTCCCTTTAAACCTGTTTTCATCCAGACAGATAATGGTCTGGAATTTCAAGGAAGATTCCAAGCCTTGTGTAAGAAACTGCACTTGAAGCATCACTGGATCCACAAGAGCACACCAAATGAGAATGCACTCATTGAAAGATCATTTAGAACTGATGAGGAAGAGTTCTTCTTTAGGATGGAGAAAGCACCCGTTCACTATGATGAGCTAAGAGTTTGGTTTGCCAACTGGCTCCATGAGTATAACTATGAAAGACTACACCTTGGAATTAACCTGAAAACGCCATACGAAATTGTCGCAAATGTCCTGTCAGGTTAAGGAGTATATAATTAGGTTCGGGGAGCGGCTTTTGTACTGTTTGCACTATGCAAAAT
>MFBV01000038.1:28304-28372 GCA_001776505.1 Candidatus Curtissbacteria bacterium RIFCSPLOWO2_02_FULL_40_11
GATTTGGATTTAGAGAAGGTGAGGAAGTTTTTTGAGAGAAAATACAAGGTTGTCAAAATTTGGTCAGA
>MFBV01000039.1:0-1075 GCA_001776505.1 Candidatus Curtissbacteria bacterium RIFCSPLOWO2_02_FULL_40_11
TGGGAATCCTAATATATATGAGTTTTGCCTTTAAAAGTTTTTATTTTGCTGCCTCTGCCATACTGGCTTTAATCCACGATTTTTTGGTAGTTGTTGGAACTTATTCTCTTTTGTCACATTTTTTTGCTGCAGAGGTTGATTTGTTGTTTGTTACGGCTCTTCTTACTACAATGTCTTTTTCAGTGCATGACACGATTGTAATCTTCGACAAAATAAGGGAGTACGGAACCAGTGAGAGGACAGAAATTGAACATTATGCAAATAGAGCATTGACGGAGACTCTGGTACGTTCTCTTAATAACTCAATGACAATTATTTTTATGCTTCTTTCGTTGGTCCTTCTTGGTGGTTCAACGATCAGATTTTTTATTTTGACTCTTCTTGTTGGTACCATTACGGGGACTTATTCTTCACCGTTTGTAGCAACTCCAATACTGGTTTGGCTGGAGAAAAGAAGAAAATAAAAAAAACTTTACCAAATTGATCACGATCGTTACCAATTTGGTAAATGTGTATGAAAATTGAAAGATTTTCTTTAGGACAGTTGCAGGCAAATTGTTATTTTCTCATTCAAGATAATCAGTGTTTGATTATTGATCCGGCGGATGAGGCTTCGTTTATCTTAGAAGAACTTCAGAGAAGAAAATTAAAGTTAGTTGGAATGTTGGCAACTCACGGGCATTTTGATCATATAATGGCGGCAGGGGAAATTCAGTTAAGCGTAAAAGTGCCACTTTATGTGGTTAAGAAAGACTTGTTTCTTCTTAATAGATTGAATGAAACGGCTAAATATTTTTTAGGTTATAATCCGAATTTAATTAATCCCACTTTAATTAAACATTTAATTAAAGTGAAAAATAAAATTAGATTATTTGAGTTTAATCTTATCTACACGCCGGGACATACACCGGGGAGTTGCTGTTATTATTTTCCGGATGAAAAAATAATCTTTACCGGTGACACTTTGTTTAAACAGGGAATTGGCAGATATGATTTTGCTTATAGCGATAAGAGAGATCTAAAAAAATCTCTAGAGACCTTATTGAAACTGCCGGGGGATACGTTTGTTTATCCT
>MFBV01000039.1:1385-5060 GCA_001776505.1 Candidatus Curtissbacteria bacterium RIFCSPLOWO2_02_FULL_40_11
CACTATCTGAGACAGCGCTTTTATTTTCAGGAATGGCTTGAACACTTATAGTGTTGGAAACAGTTGAGTCCACCCAATTCGCGTTCGTCTGAATCGTGAATTCACAGGATTTTGATTCGTTTGCATCTATCTCGGCACCAATAGCATTACTACAAATGGTATTAATTAAATTATTGTCTTTGTCCCGGATGATGCGATCATCTATAGTTTCACTTTTAACTCTGAGATTGTCGTCGATTGTGATATTTGCGAGCTTTAAATCTTTAGCTGTAATAGTGATGGTAAATATAATATCTCTTGGAGGTGAGATTTCAGAGTTTTGCAGACTGTCCTCATTCACCGTTTTTATTAAAGTAAAGTAATCGTTTTCACCAGCTACAATTGCACCCTCTTGGCCTTCCGGGTTGAAAAAAATTGCAGACGTATTAATGCCGACTATAGTTCCACCAATACCGATAGTTAAGAAAGTCGCAGCAACCGGTATTCCCGCTGTCGCAGCCGAAACTCCAATACCACCTAACCCTCCCCAGATTGCGCCGCCGACGTTGCCCAAAAATCCCAAAACAGCACCACTTGCACCGGAAAGCCCTCCCCAGATTCCGGCAGCAGCACCGGTAAAGGCGCCAAGAATTCCACTGCCGGTTGCTGTAGTTCCGCTAAATGCACCGGCAAAAAAGTTTTTAACAGAAGTAACTATTGTGCTGAAAAACGGTACCACGTAATTGCCTACAAGATACCCGACAGTTGCCCCAATTGCTGTGCCGACGGCAGCTCCGACGATGCCGCCAAAAAGGCCACCGGCCCAGACAACTGCCGGCGAAACCGCAATTAAAAATGGGGCAAAGGGTGCGCAGACGACGCTGCCAATACAAACACCAATAGCGGCAGTCATTGCCGTCGCTGTCAGGCCGGCACCGACGTTAAAGCCTACAATACCACCTACAGTACCTCCAACACCGCCTCCTACTCCTGCACCCACAGCAGCAGCACTGCCGCTATGAATACCCAAGGCTATCATTCCGCCGGCTAATCCTCCTATTAATGCTCCGAAGGTACCACCGACGGCTACCCCTAAAAAGGTAAAAACAGGTATAGACAATCCAAAAGTAAATGGCGCGAGTGCTACACCAATCTGGAAACCAATGATACCTCCAGCAATTGCGCCGACTGTGCCGCCGGCCATAGCGCCAACTACAAAACCGGTAAAGACAGCTTTGCCAAGCGCCAGAAAGTACATTCCAAGGCCAAATAGACCAGCAAGGTTGGCAGCAACAAATTTTTTACCCCACCCCAATGCTTTGTTAGCAACCATGAGCTCGGGGTTGGCCATTTTGGCACCTTGGGCCAGTTGCCCAAGCCCTTTTGCGCTGCCTAGTGCAAAGCTGCCTTTTCTAAACGCAAGCCCACCGAAAAATCTTTTGGCCATAAAACTATCCCTTACCTGTTTGGACATGACGGGTGTGTGGATACCGGGAACCCTGCCAGTAAAAGCGTTCAATGTAGCTCGAGAAGCGCGCCCGGCCCAGCTTGCTCTATAGCCTGCTTCCATAGCCTGAAAAGTGTCGGTGTATGTTTGAACTTTACCCGGGTTATTTTGAACAAAATTGTTGGCGTTTTTTAATATTACAAACCTTTTTCTAGCTCGAATATACTCAAGCCGTTCACCATGATTTAATGAGCCAACACGTTGCCGATACTGCTTTAGTTGACCTTCTGTCTCTTTATAATCTTTGGCGAATTGATCCCGGTTATGGGCAAGAAGAGTATAAAATGCTTCTTGCTGCACTCGAGGGTTCGAAGCCATAGCCAGCCCGACGCCTTTGGCGCTGAATCCAGTTTTATGGGTAAAAGCGGTGAGGTCTGGTTCAGCTCTACCTGCTCCGAGTTCTTCTACCTCTTTTGGCGAGAGCGGTTTATAACCAAGCATCGGCATGACATTCTGGCTAAAGTCTCTAAGATGCTCTTTATATTTACTGGTTTTATTGAGATTGGCCTCAATGGCTGCGTAGGCCGTTTTGTAAGCTTCTTCTTTAGTTTTTCTCACTTCTTCTAAAGTGAGTGGTCTACCGGGAGTAAAATGTGCCAACTGATTCTGAAAAGCGTTACGGTACTCACGTGCAATTTCGCCCGTATTTTGTTTAAGACTTTGCGCAGTTTCCTCTGCCCCTATTGGGTGTTCTTCCTTAGCAAACGTTTCAGCTTCGCGAGCAATTAGTTCATTCTCAGCGGCAATTTTATTCGCGTGATCTAATGTATCTAAAATGCTTTGTCCTGCAGCGTGGCTTTTGAGCGGTTCAAAATGTTCTTTGGTAATTGCTTCAGCACTTTTATTTATTTGTTTATATATACCTTTAAGATCGAGTTCTTCAAGTTGAGGATTAACTTCTTTACTTGCTTCGAGATTTGCTGCGATTGCTTCTGCAACATAACCAGAAATCTGGTTTTCATTTGTGATACTGCCTGCACCTTTTAATATTTCTTGAGATGTTGTTTGGGCCAGAGAATTAGAAATATGAGAAGTGTCGATTCCTTTGAGTTGTGGAAGTGATGATAGGATAGAGCCGAACTGAGCACTAAGTGAATGAGCCAGGCTTGATCCTAATTGGTTACTACTGTTATTAACTAGTGATTTGATATCGGCAGCTGTTGCAGGCATCCTTCGACAGGTCTTCGACCCTGAGGGCTCAGACCCGATGGGCTCAGGACAAGTTCCAGACAGACTGAATTAGCCTATCGACTTGTACAGGCCTAATTAAATGATAGCATAGCCTGAATTCCTAATTGCGTTTAATAGATGTGTGAATTTAGAAGTGCGAATGTAGATAGTGAAGTTGGAAGTGGGATCTTCATACTTCTATTGACGATTTTGTGTAAGGTTGGGGGTCGGTTGCGGCTGGTTAGCAGGTTGATTGCCAGTGCTATTTTGGGAAATGGGAGGTACAGGTTGAATCTGTTCGGTCAAGATCGGTTCTTGAGGCTGAACAGTGGCTTGTGGTTGCTCCGGAGTCGGCTCTTCGAATTGTTTAAGAACGTCCTCGCTTTTTTGTCTCATTTCCAATAATTCTTTTGGATTCGTGGTTACGAGTGCATGCTCGTCTGCTGAAGCAATGACTCTAATTGCAACGTGATGTGGACCCGCGAAGAAAATACCTTCACCGACGTCCGAGGCCAGTAATAAATGCTTCTCTCCTTCTGAAAGGTAGAAAACTTGCGCAATTTTATCAATGGATGCCGGTGATTGTTTAAGTAGAATCTGGATTGAGGAGTTGGTTACAATCGCTTTTCCATAGTCGTTTGCAAGAACATCTTCGACATCTTGAGAAATTGTCGTTAACCCAAGGTAGTATTTTCTGGCTCGCTTGGCAATACTATACATAAAGGTTGCACTGTCAGCGTGTTGCATCATATACCAGGCCTCATCGACAATTAATAGACGCTTCTTTATGTCATTTTTAACTCTTGTCCAGATGAAATCAAGAATTAGATGCATAGCAATTGGTCGAAGTTCTTCTTCTAAGTTTTTAACTGAAAAAACCGTGAAGGTATTTTTAATGTCCATATTTGACTGTTGGTTAAAGATACCGATTAAAGAACCTTTGACGAATTTTTCCAACCTGTCCGCGAGCCCTTTGGCTTGAGGTTCTTCCATGCCTATTAATGCTTTGTACAAATCTT
>MFBV01000039.1:5076-8249 GCA_001776505.1 Candidatus Curtissbacteria bacterium RIFCSPLOWO2_02_FULL_40_11
CGGTCGGGGTTAGCTTGCCCATTACTACTTTGAGAAAGCCGTGCAGGGAAAGAATTTTAAGCCCGAGTTCGTTTTCGTCTTCCTCGTAAACTCCCGAAAGATCAAACGGGTTTATTTTAGCGGGGCTATCAAAATCAAATGAAATATATTCGCCGCCAATTGCTTCTGCGAGGCTTTTGTATTCTTCTTCCGGGTCGATGACGATAACTTCCGTGCCGAACATAAGTGAGCGAAGAGCTTCTAGTTTGACCATGTATGATTTTCCGGCACCGGACTTAGCGAAAACGACCGAATTGGCGTTTTCCTGAGTAAACCGATCAAAGATTACCAGAGACCCATTGTGTTCATTAATACCATACATAACACCGGTATTTGAGGTTAGTGACGATGATGTGAATGGGAAGGTTGTTGCAAGTGAGGTAGTATCCATATTGCGGGTGATATAAAGGTGATCTGTACCTTCCGGTAGTGTGGTTTTGTAGGCTTCTTCCATTTGCAGAGTTGCATGCTTGGGGACCAAAGATAGAGAACCGAGTGTAGACTCGACTTGTTTAGAAATTGTGTCTAGCTCTTCTAAAGATTCAGCAGGGATTGTGACATAAAGACCGAATTGGAAAAATCTTTCCTGGCCTTTTACAAGTTCATCCTGCAAAACCTGGGCGTCATCGAGAGCAGCTTGAACTGCAGGGTCGATTACATGGCCGTGTTGGATGTCAGCAGTTATTGTTGCCTCCATTTCTGTAATTTTTCTCTTTAAATCGTCGAGGACACCTTTGGCTTCCGTAGGGTAGACAAACATGGAGGTTATCAAAGTGTGCTCGAAGTTAATTAGAGGTGACAGCCAATTTGCCTGCACGTATCTTGGATAACCAATTACAAATAGCGTTCTGTAGTATGTCGAGCCAATTTTAACGAAATCGAAGTCCACTTCTATTGCCGGCGGTGCAATAATATCTTTGACGGAAACAATCCCGGCAGCCAGTGCCTTACTCCACTCTTCTTCTTGGCCTGTTTGAGGTTGTTTATTGGGATTGAGTTGATTGATAAATTTATTGAGTTTCATTTTTTATTTTTTTGTCGGTGGTGCATTTTGAGCTATTGCAGCATACGCGTTTGATTGTGGTTGTTGAGCGGTAACCTGTTGAGTTTGAGCATACGATTGTTGGCGCCCTTTAACAAATTGTGCAGCGCTGGCTGTTGCCTGTTGAAGATTTTGTAGTGCATCTTGTTGGTTTGCTGGTGGGGTTGGAGCTTGTGACTGCAAACTTGCATTAGGTTGCTGTATGGATGGTGCCATAGGTTCTTCTACCGGAGCTTGAGCATTTTCAGACGGAGGGGCAGGTGCCGGTGATTCAACTGCCGGTTTTACCATTGGAGCATCGTAGGCTGCAGTGTCTAAAATAATCCTTTGGGTGCCGGTTGGTGCCGGGTTGTAAATGTCGTAGAAAAGTTCGATTAATTCTTTTGTTGATAGTTGATTGCTTGTTAAACCCAGACGTGCGGCCTGCTTGATTATATGGTCTCTTTTAGGGAACAGATTAATTTTTGCTTCACTGATGATTCGAGCTTTTGATTTGTTTTTATTAGCAGGTTGTTTTCTTAGCCCCCTTAACCCGAGTTCTAGAGGAGAAAAAGTGATGACTAAATAAAATTGTTTATCAAGAATTGTTTTTTGCTGTACGGTTGATTGGATAAATTCCATATATTTTTGTATTTGCCTTTTTAAATCAGGGTTAGGTTGTTCTTGCATCGATTTTTCAAGGTGTTGATAGTAGGTTGTAATGTCGGCTTTTTTAGACCTTATGATTATTTGCAGGGGAAATGATAGTGAGTTTAGGAAGGCTGCATAAGCATATATCGTAGCGTCTTGTTCCGCTTCCGAGAGGATGTCAAAATTGACTGCCGAAGTTGACATGATCATTGCTACATTGCCGGTTTTTAAAATCACCATATTTTCGGTGATGTTTTCTACATCCAAATGTTCTTGAGTCGAGGCTTTGGATTTATCTTTAGCCATTTAGTTCTCCTTCCGAGTTAATTGCTATCGGTGGAACGATTTGGTTTTTAAGAGTAATTGAAAATGGATTGAATTTAGCAAGTTGGCTTTCGGTTTCTATGGTATAAGTTCCACTTGACAGTGGTGTTGCCGAAAGAAATTGGCCGAGGGTGTTGGTTTTAAGTGCTCTTACGGGGATACCGTTTTCATCCCGGACAACAAGGACGGCGCCGTCTATTGGTCCGCTTCCTGCGTCTACAACTTGCCCGGAAATTACGTTTGGTGTTTTGGTTAAGGGTAATATTTCTGCACTGGACAATTGCTTGTTCCCCACCTCTTGTTTTTTAAGGTCAGTTACAGAAAATACGGGGTTGTTGCTTATTTTGGTAGCCGCAGCGGTAGGCGGAGGAGTTTGCACCTGCTGCCCTGTTGGCCCTGGCGCAACCTTTGTTTTTTGGGGTATATTCTGAGGCTTTGGCTTTATGTGTTGGCTTGCAACTTTTGGGATCGGGCTCGGCCTTCTTTCTATCGGTAAAACAACGGCGGGGTTTGTATTTTCGAATTGATAACGCTTCTTAAGTTCATCAGATATCTCAAATCTTTTTTCTCCGCGAATTGGTAGTTTTGAGATATCGAAATTTACCGGGGGCGCATAGTGGAGTTTGCGGGCCCTTGTTGTGCCGATTCCGTGGACAAGCTTTATTTTATTATCCCAAGTTCTAACCGGGATTATATTGTCGATAGAATAGTTAGTGTCGGAAGCCAAATTTACAGCCGGTTCACTTATAAGTTCAACATATTCATGTTCGGGCGGAGGCGGAGGCGGTGTAGCAATTCTTTTTTCTACCCCTTTTAAAATGTACGGCTTAGCATGAGGTGCGATTATAGGTGGAGGAGGAGGTTCGACTTTCATGTTTTTAGCTTGCGGTCGGGCAATGTCTTCTAAATGAGGTACGGGGGGCAGTTGAACATTTGATTGCTTAAAGCCGGAATCTAGAGTGTACGACCGGGGAGAAGCAGCGCTGGGGATACGTGGCTCCGGACCAATTTTATCAGCAGACGAAGTAATTTTGGGTTGCGCAACCGGTTCCGGGGAGCCGATTTTAATTGCTTCTTGCTTAGGCAGAGGATTTTTTGGCCAGATTATCGGCGGCGGCGGTTTCTCTGCCGGTACGGC
>MFBV01000039.1:8314-13322 GCA_001776505.1 Candidatus Curtissbacteria bacterium RIFCSPLOWO2_02_FULL_40_11
CAATAGCCGGCTGAACCGAATAGTCGATATCCTGAAGCGCAATTTCTTCTTTAACATCCAAAGGGGAAGCGTTGTCTTTTGGGAGAGTTTTAAGATAAGCCATGAGCCTCTCCTTCTTTTTGCTGGAAAGTTCTTCGGGTATGTTATCTTCGGCAATCGGTGGGGTAATGATCATGGTTAGAAAATCAGGGATTTTTTTCTCTTTAGTCCATACTCTTTGAGTTGGAGACATAACTGCTTTAATAAACGCAACAGCCCATTTGTCAAATGGTCTGCCACCAATAGGGACAAGTGCAATAAAAAATGCAAAGCCGCCAACTGCAAATGAAACCGGGTAGCGGATTATGGAAGGAATACCGGAGAAGTAAATAACGGCCGCGAGAGATAAAGGGATTATGAGGGTGAAAAACTGCCGGGCTGTTAAATTACCGAACAGCTTAAATTTAAACGAAGCGATGTTTTGAGGGACAGGATGTTGTTGCATACCTTAAGAAATTCTAAATTCTAAATTCTCAATTTTTAATCAATTTCAAATATTTTAATTTTTAAAATTTAAAATTGTAAATTTAAAATTAAAGCTTGGCCTACGGCCACCATACCATATGAAACATGGACGCAATAGTCAAAATTTTTCACGGGGTTTTTTGATGTAAATTGATATGTTTCTATATTGTTAAATTGCAAAATTGTTGAATTGTTGCTTAGGTTTTTTCTTATCACATTGTCATCCTGAGCGAAAGCGAAGGATCTATATTCGCTGCTAGATGTCCATGGCCTCTTAGGCCGTGGATGAATGCATAAAAGCGAATACATACTTCCGAGGGATAAAAATTAAACATATTATTGTGGTTTTCTTTGCTCATGTAAACTTAAAGACAATACCGAGGGCTTTTAGCCCTCGGAAGTTTATAAATGTTAAAATAACAGTATGCCTGCACCAGCTGAAAAAAAAAGTATTGACGATCGCCCCGTCGAATTAGAAGAAGAATCCCGACACGATGAAAAGAAGGATGATGCTGATCATGGCAAGCGGTCGGCTAAAGAAAAAGATGATCAGCAAAATGGAAAAGTTGATAAAGCTAAGATAGATCAGGCACTAGCACCACTGCGAGAAGCTTTGCAAGCAAGTGAACCTTCTAGCCAAAAACCTCAAGAACAGAAAGTACGAGGATTAGATCTAAAAAAAACATCTCCCCATAATGGTGTAGAAGTTTTGAAAACTGGTGAGGATAAATATTTGATTAACGGAATTACCAGTTTTGATAAAGTAAGTCTGCAAAAAGTTTTTAATGAACATGGGATAAACGTCGATCTTGTGTTTCCCGGCGATTGGGGAACACGTAGTGAAATTTCTCAAAGACAGTGGCTTCGGGAACAAGGGATTACAGTTGTTACCCCTTTAAGAGGTGGAGAAGTTAATGATTTCTTAGCTGATTTGCCCGATGAAGGTGCTGTTAGCGGTGATCTTGGCAATTACATTCGAGAGATAAAAAGAATTGCTACAGGCGCAAGATCCAGTCAAGACAAAAATAGCGCCCTTCAAAACATAGAACAGGAACTGACGACTGCCAAATTGCGAGGAGGGCTTGCGGCAAGCGAGGATTCAATTTCGCAGGTTCAGGAAGCATTGTCAAAGGGCATAAACGATATTGGTGTTGAAGCAATGCGAGATTCAAGAGGGGCTGGCTATCTCGAAGATGAGCTGGGGAGAGTGCCGATGTTTGAAAAGGATCAGTTAGAAATTAATGCAAAAGAGGCTACTGATAAGCTTCTCAGTTTTGCAAAAGAAGGTAGGGCAACCGGAGCTGAGTGGGATGAAGCTCTCAAAAATGTCAAAGAAATGGTTCAACAGGTTAAGGATTTAGCAGGTGCTCCTGAGCCGAAAAACTACGGTCAAGCTCACAACATTACCAAGGGGATTAGAGATGCTATTGCCAGAAATATCGACGGTTTTGACAAATTGCCTGATGAAACTATCCGAAATGAACTCAAATCTGCGGAAATTCATCTCAAGACTTTGGATCATAAGTTCCAGGCACTATTAAATTCGAAAAACAAACAAGAACCACATGCTTTGGTTGGTGATATTGATAGTGATGCTGCACTTTACCTGAAGCAAATAACTGCAGGTTACGGTGTTGGTATTGACCGGGCTAAAAGGTCCATTTGGCAAAGAGCTCAAGGGGAAGATCCTCAGGGTATTCGTGAGTGGCGAGCTCTCAGGTCAATTGAAAGTTTAGATGAATCTATTCGTGTTCAGCAGCTTACGGAAACTCCTGTAATTTGGCGGGAGGTGCCGGATAAACTTGCGAGCGTTTATACGCAAATGGAAAGTATGGATTTTACAGTAGAGGAGCTGCAGGTTGTTACCAGTCAGGCTATTCAACTAGTCAGGTCGGTTACTCCGGACGATCCTGAGGGAAGGGAATTAAGAGATAAGTTGGTTGACCAACTGGAAGCATTTCGGGGCTTTCATAGCATGAGAATAACGATGGAAAGGAATGACATGGATCCCGAAAGGATGCTAGAAATTTTCAAGCAATATTTTGATGATGAAACATGGCAGCATTTTGCTGAAAGATTTGCTAAAGATTCTCGGTCAAGGGAGTTTTTAGTTCTTAAAAAAGATGAGCATGGGGACTTCTTAGACAATAAAGGAAATGTCACGAAAGATGAAAATGCTGCTGCACGCGAGAATATTAATGTATTTGACGTTGCCTTTTCTCAGTATTCTGAAAGATTAAGGCAGGAAAGAATAAAAATGAATATGGTCGAGGAGCTGACTAAACATGCAATTGAAAATCCGTTAGGTGCAGGTGCTGTTAGCGAAATTGAAAAAGGAATGCGCATTAGGCTCTCAATTGAACAAAAAGCAGATCTTGAAAACCTGCGCCAATATTTTGTCAGGAAAACTCAAGAAAAAATTAATGAGACACAGGAGTTAAAAGGACGCAGCGTAGATGAAGTTTGGGGAAGAAAAAGAGAAATTAACGGCGTTGAATGCCTCAGAGGTTTTTATGGCATTACTCATCAAATTGTTCAAGACTGGAGTGCTAAAGAAACGCTGCAGGGCGCTTTTGGGAATGTTAGTGAAAAAGATTTGAAAGATTTGATGCTCCATTTTGGGATGGACCCCAGTAATAAGGATGATTTTGAGAAAGCTAGGGGGGAATTTTTGAACAAGGATTTCCTGCAAATAAGGCGCGGTGAAATGCTTCAAGAACTCGAGAAAGAGTTAAATGAGCAGGATGTACGGGTTGATTTGAAAGATGGCACTACGCGCAAACTTGACCTTGTAGATTTAATGCAATCAGGATTTTTAGAATCCGTTGATTCGAACGCCTATTACACAACCTGGATGTTTGAATGGTCAAATTACGATGGAATCCGTATTTACAGTCGCGACACTGTAAGCAATCTTGATGACGATTTTGAAAGTTTGGTTTTCCATCAAAATACGAATATGTTTTATGGCAGGCATATTGACCATATTTGGGAGTTTTACCATGACACCAACGAAAATCGCGGTCGGCCGAAGGAAAATGATGTTAACAGAATCTGGAAACAGTATTTGCCCGGCAAACACCATTATCTATTCCCCCAAAATTCTACGATGGTCAGGTGGACAGAGCATTTTATGAATGCTGAGCAAAAAGCTACACTTCAAAGGCGAACAGAGGAAATGATGAGACAGTACGATTTTGACAATGAAAAATATCACGAGGATTACGTAGGTTGGATGAGAAACGCGGCAATGATGGACATGATCGAAAGCGGAGAGGTTTCAATGTCAGCTGCAGATAACAACGTAAAGTTTAGTGAAATTATGAAGCAAGGAAAAGTAAGGAAATTTGAGATGATTGACGTTTTCGTTGACCGCAATAAACATAAAGAATATGCAGGACCGCAAGCTTTCCAGGCGTATCTGGCTAATCCTACAAACGAGAGATTTATTGAACTTAATGATAAAACAAAGACCTTTTATTCAACACGTGGAGCACGGCAGTTCCCCTTTATGACTTTAGCGTTTAGAGCTCACTGGGATGTCAACAGTAAACATAGGCGAAGATTGTTTGACACAGATAACTTAACTTCTGTAGCTGCCGAACATACAGCAGAAACTTTGCAATCGCGGGGGGATATGGAGAGAAAGCAAGTTGAACACGAAAAAAGAAAACTGCTGGGTTTCAAGAGTATGAAAGTAGGTGGGGCAATGGGTGTGCCAAAAGTAGGTGAGTTTGAAACGCCGGGTGCGTTCGGGGCGATGCTTGGCACAACACCATTCAGGAGGTTGAGGCAGGGCTTGGAGTTTGGTAGAAAATCAGCTTGGGAAGCAAAGCACGTACCTTTGGTACTGCCGCTTTTTGCAGTGTTCGGTTTTATCTGGGGAGGTTTTACGGAATTTCTGAAGCAGGGAGTTAATCAGGCAAGTGGTAGGCAAAGATAAAATCGAGGATTAGTTAGGGCCTTTATTTTTTGGTGGACCAAGCACGTTCCCGTATCGTTTGCTGTAAATACCAGTTTCAGTATCTTCTGCTATTTTTTCCTGTTCTTCTGCAGCGCGCATCTTAGCTCCTCTTGCAAGAGGATTGTATCTATTTGCGTATCCTCCTGCATACTGACCAGCTTTGCCTAACCCTGCACCCACTACGGCTCCGCCTGCTGCTGCGCCGGCCATGGCGCCTGCGCCAAGTTGCGGGCCTTTGACACCGATAGCATTTTTAACCAGTTCGGCAGCTTGCGGGGTGAGAAGTAAAATTCCAATCCCGATAAGGCCACCGATGACGCCCGGATCTATTCTACCGGCAAGAAGCGGGAATACTACGACTTGATCTGATTCAATAGCCCCACCACTACCTGGAACCGCACCGAGACCTTCAATACCTCCTAGAATACCGGCAAAAATAAACATCATGGCAACAGTTGGGAATACGGCAACTTGCGAAGCCATTTGTTTAAACCATTCGCCGGCGCCGTTTCTGCCGGGCAGGGCCTGGATTAAGAAGAA
>MFBV01000039.1:13335-21197 GCA_001776505.1 Candidatus Curtissbacteria bacterium RIFCSPLOWO2_02_FULL_40_11
ATAGTTAAAATGATGATCATCGCGTAGGCCATCAAGAGCATGAAGAAAATTCTAAACATGATAAATAGAAGAGCAATACCAATGACTAACCCTGCTACAGTGCCGCCAAAAAAGCTGATAACTTTATCCAGCTTGAAAGGAAGATCAAGAACTTGATCGATTAAACCCTTGACCGAATCAAAAACAGATGTGAAGACACCTTTCCAGGAGCCAAAGATTATACCAAATACGTTTTCACGAAAGACGTAATCTCCACCAGTTAGCAAGCCTGCTGCCTCCAGCGTCCGAATCAAAATATTAAGCACAAGGAACATCACGTCTATTAGAAGGCCTGCGATTGCATAGCTAAAAGTGACCAGAATAAGAGCGATGATTATTCTGGGGATTGAATCCTGGACAGTGGCTACTGCCTGCGGAGAGATATGGGCGCGGAACATAATCATAAAGCCCATGATGACAAATACGATGACGAAGCCAACGTAGGAGATGTTTCGAAATACCGACCAAAGTTTTTGCACGGGTTGTAGGGCAGTAAAACCGGTGGTTCCAGCCTGCGCATAGACCGGTTGGACAGGGTTAATGTCTCTAAATTTTTGGGCGAAGTATTCCACACCGGAGACTGGCGGTGTTGAGTACATTGAGGCGACTAAATTGCCGGTTGCGGCAAGTGCACCGGTATTTTGGGTAACTGAATTGGTGTCCGGGTGAAGATCGGATTTACCAGTTAGTAAATTAAAGAGACTGTCTGTAGTCCCGGCTATCTGGTTCAAGTTAAAAATTTTGTCATCAAAAACATTCTTCTCAATCGCACACTTGTTGATTTGGTCGATTGCCTCTTGGACGGTTAGGTCAGGATCAGCCTCGCATTCCTGGGCATACGAGTTAGTAGCCAGCAACCAGAGACCAGAGAACAGGAGAAATATTGATATGAACATAAACAGCGTTAAGCGCCGCCTTTGGCGAGCCTCGCCTTTGGCGGGTTTAGCGTTAAGCGGTAAGCAGGCTATTTTCATCATTGCAGACTGTCCTCCTTCACTAAAGTTTCGGAGGATAAATCCCACTTCGTCCCGCAAAGCGGGACTTCGAGGGATAAAAAACTCGTTTCCTAATCTAATCTTAAGACTAAAGTGAGTTTACAGTCAACGGTTAACAGTTTAGAGGTTGCCCAAAACCTACTAGCTTTCACGTTCATGGGAAAAGATTGTTGCAACAAACGAACTTTTTGTCATTGCGATCCCGAGCGAGCCCGCTCCGACTCGGAATCGAGGCGAGCGAAGCGAGTCGAGGGAGCGGCAATCTGTCTTTAGTCTAAGATTGCTTCATCGCTGACTCCTCGCAATGACTTAGGGAGAGGTTTTGGGCAAGCTCACAGTTTACCGCTCATTACGTCTTCGAGTTTGTATGCTGGTTCTTTTGCTGTAGCTTTTTTTGACAAGGACATTTCCAATTCTTCCCATTCATATTCTTGTTTTCCATCAAGACTGGTTGTTTTGGTTTTTGGGTTCATGGATTGTACTCATTATATCAGTTCAAGCACAATTGGATCCTGCTTGTTCTTTGGTTAAGCTGCAATGCGGGCACTTGGTTATTCCAGCGCCAGAAGGAATTTTGCCTCCACAGCCGCCTTTTTCGCGAGGGCAATGGAAGTGATCAGCGCTTGTTTGGCATTCCGGGCAACTCTTGCCAAATTCGGCAACAGAGAAGGGTGAGTTAACCACTGACAATTGACCACTGACAATTGACGAGAAGTCTGTTTGTAATCCGCAGCCGGCTGCAACCTGGCGAACAGGAAAGCTTCCAAAATAGTTTACCAGACTTCCTACATCGGGAGTGGAGTAGGTTTGGAAATGGGCTGTTTTTCGGATTATAGCTTCTAAACCTGGTGCTTTTCCGGCCAATGCATCGGCGAAGTTTAAAAGGGCATTGTATGTTTTGAGTAACGGATTATTAACGTAGTTGATGATAAGCTGACTGCAGATCGCAGTGATTTCTTCAAGCTCTTGGCGGGTAATTGTGTTTCCGTCTGGAGGAAAAAGAGCAAGTATTGGCTCAAGGCTTTTGTAAGTAAGCAGTGGGGTTTTTAGAAAATCGGCATCACAGGGATTTTGGGGGAGATTGTTAAACTGGTCAAAAGCTGCGGCAGCTTTCATGAACTGCTTATAGGTTGTTGAAGTGGTGTATCTGGATATGGTGACGCAATCACCATGTTTTTCCCAGATATCGAAGAAGTTGTGTTGATACATTGAGTCGTTTTGACCGCGAGGAGAAATGATTATAATCTTAACTCCATCAAATCGTGGGTCGGTTAGAATTTTTTCGGCGCGCGCAAAACCTTCAACTTCAGCATGTTCACGCGCAGTCTCCTTCGAACCGTTTTTCTGGCGATATCTTTGGCCGCGCTTGATAATCTCAATAAAGCGTTCGTCATGTTCGGGGCTTTGCAAGTTGCCGTCAATAACTTGGTAGGTTACTTGTGAGATTTCGACTTTGAATCTTTCACCAAGGGCGGTTTCTAAGTTGTGGCGGGTGCGCAAATTAAGTTGGGTTTTGCGTCTGTCAAATTCTTCTTCTGAAACCTGAGGCTTGAGATCTGCCAGTCCTTTGTAAGCGTTGATATCAAAAAGAGGGTCATAGCCAAGAATTTTTTCGGCCTGGCGATATTTACCCACATCGGGAGTGGGGTAAGTTGGAAATTGGTCTGTTTTTCGGATTTCAGTCTTGTGGTCTGGCTGGATGAGTGCTCGCTCCGGTATCAAAAAAACCTCCTCATGAATTCCGATCGAGTCTAACTCGATTCGGGTTTCCCGATAAAAAACTCGGGAATCCCGAGAAGGTATGTAGTCGTTTTTAGCAACAGGCCCTGCTCGGGGTAAAATAATCCCATGCGGTATTCGGACTGATACGGAGAAAAATTTCTAATTTCCCGTCAAAGACGAGGCTCGCCTCTGGCGGCTAATTATTCTAATTTCTAAATTATTTAGACCAATTAGTGCAATTAGAGCAATTAGGTTAATTCCTGCACGTAATCACCGTTGCGGCACAGTTGAGGAGTTGTCTCCTTCGCATGAAGCTATGGAAGACTCACCTCATTCCCCGCGATGAGATTAGAGTTACTAAACCTAGCTTAACATTTGAAGAATTTTTGATCAATAGTTGGTCAGCAGTTAATCAAGAATTAGTTTAAAATCCCGATGTGCCAATAGTAACCCACATCGGGTGTGGTTATGGATAAACCGCATGATTAGCTATCGGAGATTGTAGCGACTTGGGGGACTTGGGCTTGGGGTTCGGCTCTGGTTTCTTATCGTTAAGGGCCTTACTCCAATTGATTTAGCTGTCAACTCATGTTTTTTAAAAGTTTAAAAGGTCGGGCCTTAGAAGGGTTGTTGGGGTGGGCACAATGATCAAGAGTAGTCTTTGTCTAGAATTCGTTTTAAGGAAGATATTTTATTTTAAGGGAGTTTAAGTCTGCACCTTGAGATAGTAACCAATCAACAGCTTTTTTACGGTTTTCATCATAGGGCGGATTAATTACATTTATATATATCTGATCTTTATTATCTGAGTATACGATTGAATAGTCTGCAGTAATGTGGGGAAGTTCTAATACGATTTCGTTTCTGCTTTTAGTTTTTGGTTTGTTAAATTGAGTAATGACTATTCCAATGATGAGTACTGCAATAAATATAAAAGTTGCAACTAGACCAAACTGCAGCAATTTTCTTGATTTATGTAGGTTAGATGTTTCCACTTGTAAATTCAATTTCGCCAGGGGCGACTGTATTGTAAACACTTTTAAGTCTACTTAAAAAGCCGGGGTTGTTTGAGCATAAAGGAACTGCATTTGGTCCACAAAAGAAGGCGACCCATTCTATAAATGAATCTTGAGGGTTAACAGGATCATAGGGGTGCTCATTAGCGGTAAAATTCAAGAAACAATTTAAACTATCACTAAAACTTACAACTTGGCTAGTATCACCTCCGGGGAAACAGCCAAATTCGCTATTCGCACCTGCACCGCCAAATCCACCTTCTTCCCACCAAATTGTAATAGTGAATGCAGGGCTGATTCCCCTCGCTAAACTTTCAGATACAACAAAATCCCATTGATCGATATTGTTTCCTGGCCAAGAATTATTAGCCATATTAGTGATTTCTGTTCTTATGTTTGGGTCAACCACAATAGAAGTATCCCCATATTTGATATAAAAGTCTAAGGTATCAGAATCAAAACCGGGCGGTAAATCAGGTGGAATACGAGTATCACTCGCTGCAGCAGTTTCGACCGGGCAGGCATTTTTAATACCGTATACTTGTTGCGCTGCAATCGGGTAAAGGGCGTTGTGCCAGACATATTCTTTACTGCAATCACTACCGCCGATGAAACGCCTTGAAAGATCGTTATCACTATTTAGGTCAGTTTCCCCTGGCTTCTTTTTCTCCACCGAAGAAAGGAATTGCTCAAGACATGTAACCAGTCTTGGTTTATCTAATAAATAATTAGTAATACAGAATTCGATTTGGGTATAGTCTCCATAGAGTCCAAGTTCGGCTATTCTCTCACTGGACCCTAAAATATTAATTATTTCATTACAGGAGTTGGAATCTGGATCAACTTCGGGCCGGCATTTTCTCAGCAACTCTTCAATTTTTTCTTCAAAAATAGTTATCGGGGTGAAAAATGAATAAGTGCCGGGCCGGCCTTTAATCTGAAAGTCCTCAGAGCCGATAAACGGTTCATTATTTTTAACATCCGAAAAGAGCGTATTGTTCCAAATTTCGGTGGTCCACGGGATTTTGAAAACCGGCCAGATAGAGACATCTACCGAACAGCTCCAAAGCGGTATCGTTGGATCAACAATGTGGCATTCGTCCCATTGTTTTTCTCCCCGCCCCACATCCGGAATTTTCATAGGATTATGCTTAGGCTCCCAATATATCTGAAAAGTGCAGATGACATTTTCATTATCTGTATCTAACTTATACTGGTCAATTTGATTTTCGCACGTATATTCCAAGCCATCATTGAGTTGAGTCGGGAATGCACAATAGGGGTCTTGCCCTTCTTTGCCGTCTATTAAGACCCTAATGCAGTCATTTGGATCCGGTGGATCACTTTGATTACTCTGGGCAAAAGCATCGGGAATGGGTTTAATGAGGTCTAATGTCGAACTGATTACGTTTTTGAGGGCGTTGGAAATAGGGTTGTTCTTGAACGCTTTTAAACAGGTGTCGATAATTTTGCCCAAAATCCCATTCGAGGATCTAAATTGATCCAAAAAGGCACCGTCTTTGTTTCCTAGAATAAGATCGTTGCTGTTGTGTGATTGGGCAACTTTGGGTACTATAATTTGGTTTAATTGGCCTGTAGTTGTAGTTGTTCGGAAATATCTTGGAACGACAAAGGTTATTTCCTGCGGCAGCCAATCCGGGCAGTATTCACGATCGAGCACTCTTTGGATATGCCTGCCTGTGGAATTAGATTCTTCGCGGAAAGCAATGTATGCTTCATAAAATTCGTCGTAGGTTGTGGGGATTTTGCCCCAGTATTTCCCCCAACCTTCTTGCCACTCGTCTTTATCACCGCCGAAGCTTGGCGGCGTAGGAGATTCACTGCCTGGATCCGTATCCGGTAGACCGCCAAAATCAACAACCATGTCATAAATTCTTCTCGGGTTTTCGCCGTTTGTATCGGTAATCTCATCCGATGCCTCCGGAAGATGTGAATTTTCCCAAACGTAGTTAACGTATTTAATTCTTTGTAAATCAAGCATTACTTGAGGACCTGCTTTCTGGCCGGGGCCATTGAATGTGCTGATGGTAACTTGGTCAGCCCCGGCAATGTTTTCTTGCTTATGGTCGATATTTTGATATTTACCTTCATTGTAATTGGAATTAGTTGGGCCAAATAGTGCTCCGAGCTCGGAAAAATCGATAGGAATTGAGATTGGGATCTTAGCATGATAGTTATCAGTAGGTGGAGAGATAACCGTTAGCCTAATACGATGTAAGTTTGCCGGAGGTTCCCTATTTTCGTTTGCAAGCCAGTGATGGGTAAGGATTTCTTCATTCGGCACAATCGGGTTTTGACAAGGGAGAGAGACTGGTTCTTCTTGAGCGTGAGCAGAGCTAGTGAATAGTGAAAAGTGAATAGTGAATAGAAAAGTTAACAATAAGCTAACTATTAACCATTTACCATTTACAATTAACGATTTTAGGACAGACCGAAAAGCCATGGGCAGCAAGGGCATAATTCCATTATACCCACCACCTTTCGTCATTGCGAGGAGCACTTCGTTCCTCAGTTTTGTGGCTATGTAAACAAAATAGTTTTTGGTTGTCACAGGTCAATTTTAGAGATTGCTTCGCTTCGTCGAGTCAGACTCGACTTCGCTCGCAATGACGGTGAGGGAGGAAGCTCGCAATGTAACTTTTACTTTTTAACTTTAAAATGTGGGGATTCTACTCCGATATTGGGAAGCTGACATTAGTTACGTCTACGCCGGTTATATTTTGGACAACCAGCAATATGAGCCAGGAGACGACGACTAAAATAATGCCGATTATGGCGTAAGTTAAAGTATTTCTGGCACCGGCCGCTGCCTTGGGGTCGCCGCCGGACATTAAGAATTGGATCCCCCCGATAATCAATACTATAAAAAAAGCAACAGCGGCAGCAGGCACTAAAAGCTTAATTATATTTTCGACTACTTTGACAATTGCACCCAGCTCTGCAGGAGCATTAGGGTCGCTTACTGTCGGGGCAGAGCCGCTAACTTCTAAGGTTGCGATTCTGGGATCGCAAAAACCTCCACCACCGGGATCTATTACCTGTTCCTCAACTTCAATTATGTAACGTCCGGGAGTCGCCGGTGATATAACCGTAATAGTTGTTGTTGTTTCGCCGGTGCCGATCCCGCCACTGGCTCCGGGGGAAAAATTACCGTCAGAATCTTTAATGGTGACATTAAAGAAGGAGTTCGAAGTACCGGTTACTATGATATCAATGGGGCTGTTTGGCGCGATGAAATCGGTTGCCAGAGTATATCTACATGCGGCATAAATAGGGGTGTGGGAGACGAAAAGAAATAAGAAAGCGAAAATCAGGACAAAGAGCAGACTTAGGATTTTTCTCATTTAATTAACCTTCACTAGCTCTTTAAAGATTGCATCATGAAAAGGCGCACCGCAAACCGACACAATTTTTACTAAGTATTTTAAAAAATACCCGTTTTATGGAGTGCCGTTATATGTAGGGATATTAACACCGCCGGTAATAATGTCGACACCAAAGAAAATTTCCACCAGTCGGATAATAGCGTAGGCAACTAATACGATGACAAGACCGATTAGAGCGGCGGTGATCATTCCCCTTGCGCCGGCAACACCTTTTTCGTCACCCCCTGCAACAATCCATCTGATACCACCGATAATTAAAAATATAAACGCAAGAACAAACGCAACCACAAGAATAAATTGGATCGCTCCTCTGACTACTTGAACGATGTCGTTGATCGGTCTTATAGTCTCTGGAACAAGATTGGTTTGCGCGGCTGCAGCTGCCGGAACAGCTAATGCTGTGGCTTCCAAAAGTGCAGTCCCCATAATTCTTTTAGGTACACTTAGCATATGTGTCAATTCACCTCCTCCCAAAGCTATCTTTGAGGCAAGATTAAGCCATTAGTAATTATACTAATATCGAAAAATCCTTCTATTAATTTGATTATAGCAAAGGAACCGACAATAATGAGCATGCCGACTAAACCCATGTAAATTTGGGTCCAAGCCTGGCCTGTCGATTTAGGGTCACCACCGGATGTTACAAATCTGAAACCTGCAAATATCGTCCACAGGAGTGCTGC
>MFBV01000039.1:21213-21353 GCA_001776505.1 Candidatus Curtissbacteria bacterium RIFCSPLOWO2_02_FULL_40_11
AGCAAAAGCTGGATTCCCGCCCTAACGGTGCCCGCTATAAATTCGGTCGGATCACCGCCGGAGTCGGGAGTACCCGGAGGCGGGGATATTGTGCCTATTTGGGCGAGTAATTTATCCATAGATAAATCAATTTCTAATTT
>MFBV01000039.1:21510-23620 GCA_001776505.1 Candidatus Curtissbacteria bacterium RIFCSPLOWO2_02_FULL_40_11
CCGCTCTTAAGAAAAACAGCACTAATCTGACAATTATAAAGGCGAGGATTGTGACTGCTAAACCAATAATAGCATAGGTAAGAGTTGCGGTTGCACTGGCTAACTTCTTTTCGTCTCCGCTGGAAGTTAAAAATTTAAAGCCGCCGATTATTATGAAGATAAAGGCAATTATTGCGGCAGCACCGGTTAATATCAAAAGGACATCGCCGGCTAGTTTGGCAATACCGGTAACTTCGCCGCCGCTTTCGCCATAAAGGCGCGCCGGAGGAAAGACTTCTTTGATGCTGAATGCGAGCTGCATAGTAATTTAAATTCTAAACTCTAAATCCTAAATTCTAAATAAATTTCAATTTCTAACCTCAGTTTAGAAGTGAGATGTGTGAAATGGGAAAATGGATTCTGAGGTGAGAGGTGAGAAAATCCCACTCCCAACTTCGATATCTATATTCGCACTTCTAACTTCGCACTTCAATTAAACGTAATTAGGTCAATTAGTAATTCCGGCATTTTCTTCCTAGAAAACGCCTGACCCTCCTAAAAATATTACATCGACAATCTGGGTAATAGCAAAAGCAAGAAGTACGATGATAAAGCCTATCAGGGCAAACTGCAGCCTACCTCGGGCAGCACCCGCGGCTTCCGGGTTGCCGGAAGATGTAATAAATTGGATGCCGGAAATAACAATAACAATGACTGTAAGAAAGCCAACGATTCCAAGTACGAATGGGAGAATTTTAGAAATTAAATCACTAATAAATGTTGCGGGACTGGAAAAATTCAAGCCGGGTGTACTTATGCCGCCAAGACATCCCAAAAAACCGCTGCACGATCCGATATTAGTCCCAATAGCAATTGGCCCTCTTCCTTCACAAGCTTCATCTTGAGGGTTCCCTGCTCCAATTGATGCGTCCCAAGCGCCGATAGTGTAAGAAACATCTGCAGAAGAAGGTTCGCTCGGAAGGCGGATAGTTATAGTTGCGTGTCCACTTGAGTCGGCGCCGCTACTGTTAGTTACTAACGGAACGTTATCTTGGTTTATAAGAACAGCCTGGAAAAAACCATTAGCCTGACCAGCCACTTGAATATTTATGGTACTGCCTGCGTCGGCTGAAGACGGAAAAGAAATACTGCAGGGGAGGGCGTAAGCAGGGTTGTAGGCAGCTGCAAAAATAAAAAATGAAGATATATAAACTATTATCAGGCTGAAAACTTTGATCATGTTAAATTATGCCACCCAAGATATTTAAGCCGATAAATTTAAGAATCAAAACCGAAAAGATTAAAAACAGCAGGCCGGCAACCGCGGCA
Source organism: Candidatus Curtissbacteria bacterium RIFCSPLOWO2_02_FULL_40_11 (assembly GCA_001776505.1). Classification (GTDB taxonomy): domain Bacteria; phylum Patescibacteriota; class Microgenomatia; order Curtissbacterales; family GWA2-41-24; genus WO2-FULL-40-11. The sequence goes on from MFBV01000039.1 coordinate 22,819, forward strand.
ATAATCATGTCGCGGCCGGCGCCAATCCCCTTAGGATCACCCGAAGACATTAATACGCGAATTGAACCGATAACCATTAAAACAAGCGCGATTCCCCCGGCAATCCCGATTGCGATGGAAAGGAATTGAGTGGAAAAAGAAGCTATATCTGTCGATATGTTCCCTAATGCGGTTGGGCAAGTTCCATCTTCACACGGGTTGCGGCCCGGCGGGCCTGTGACGCTTGTGCCGTCTTCTCCCAGCGTTTCTTCGCCGGTTATTTCACCGCCGTCGTTTCTAACTGTGAAGTGAGAAATTTTGTAGTACACAGTATTATCTTTACAAAATGAATCTTCATCTACTTGTTCTGTTACTTCAATTCGATAATCGCCTACGTTAAAAGGGCCGATCATGTAGGATACGGGTGTGGTGGGTGTAACCGGGAAACATTGCTCAATACCATTTGGTTTACTCGATCCATTTTCGCCTTCTACATCTATTTGGTAATTATTTCTATTGGGTTCGTTGTGTGGCCTGCGGGTTCCATTAATTGTTACTGTAAGTTGTGTAGAAGGTGTAATTCCGGTTCTTGGTGAAAGGTCGATAACAGGTACAAAATTTTGGACATCTACGTTTGCAGTTGCTACTTTTGAACCATCAGCACCATATAAATGATATTTATATGTCCCTACTTGAAAATAATCGTTATCCCCGCAATTGTCTCCCCTTTTAAAATTTCTATTTTCAGACCCGCATAGATTGTCAACTGTTATAGACGTGCCATCCGGCGTAACTGGGAAAGCCCTATATTCATGGAATGTGT
>MFBV01000040.1 GCA_001776505.1 Candidatus Curtissbacteria bacterium RIFCSPLOWO2_02_FULL_40_11
AGATACATCGGCATAGACACTCCGGAAACTGTAGCACCAACAAGTACTATCCAATGCTACGGTAAGGAAGCGTCTAACAAAAACAGAGAACTTGTTGAAGGAAAGCAAGTTAAGCTGGAAAAAGATGTTTCAGAAACAGATAGATACGGCAGGCTATTAAGATACGTCTATGTTGGTGATACTTTTCTTAATGATTACCTTGTTAGACAAGGTTTTGCCAGCGCATTTTCCTATCCTCCCGACGTAAAAAACCAAAGTCAATTCACAGAAGCACAGACAGAAGCAAGGAATAACAACAGAGGCTTATGGGGTGCTTGTTCTGGTAGTGGGCTAACCCAACCAAAAGCCATAACACAGCCTACAACCCCTCAAAGCGGCAATTGCGACCAATCGTACCCTACAGTCTGTATTCCACCTGCACCGCCGGATTTAGACTGCAGTGATATTTCATACAGAAGGTTTAAGGTTGTCGCTCCCGATCCGCACAATTTTGACGGAGATCATGACGGCGTGGGATGCGAAAGTCTATAAAACGCTATGAGAAAAATGAAAATTCTTATTCTTGAGGATGATCTTGAAACTCTAACAAGCCTTGCCGTTATCTTTAATAAACTGACAATTCATCTAGCTTCATTATACTAGCTACAGTAATCGTGCCAGTAATTGGCGCATCTGTGAATTTTAATAAAATCAGTTGTTGTTTCTTAAAAAAGCTTGAGCTTCATCATGAGTTCCAGCAAAGCGAATTATCACTTTCTTATCGGCCTTATCAACAACTACATAAATTACTCTTTGTCCGGTTGGCTGTACGTAGTATTGCCAAAACCTTTTTTTCTTCTTTACAAGTCCGTATAATTCAGGGTCAACATTAATATTAGGTCGTGCTTTTGGAAATTTTGATAGGGTGTTAAGTAGCTTTTTGCTTTCTTTAACAGTTAGTGAATTAATGAGAGTGTCAAAGTCTTTTTCAACGGATCTTGAAGAATTTGCAACAATATCATACATCTACTCATCAATTAGGTAAGAGTATTTCTTGCTTAGGCTTACAAATTTCTCTGGCTCTCTTTCTAAAAGCTCTATATCCTCATCGGTTTCGCTGTTAAACGATTTGTTTTCTAACAATAAATCAAAAATCGAATCTTCAAAAGCAGAAGATGAATTAGTTTCTGTTATTGTATTAGTTTCCACAAGTGATTCCTCATTAGAAACTACAGTGTCATTTGGGTAAATACCAATACTTGGAAATTGTACGTCAGGCACTTTTACCACCTTTCTTTTCTGTGTGCTCTTTTATAGTTTTCAAGATAAGGTTTGCTAGTGATTCTCCGGCAACTTTAGGTAAAGTTACTCTTGAAACCAGCTCTCCTTTTTTGTCTCGAGGATTCACATATGCAAATTCTATTGTCACGTCTAGGTCACTAACAGTCACGCTAACGAGCTGGGAATAGACGGAACCAATAATGGTTCGTGTATTTACCTCAATAGATGGCGCAATTTCTTTTTTGTCATTTTTTACCATATATTTATATTGTAGCAGGGAATTATATCACATAGAAATAAGTCATTTTAGGTAAAAGCGTTAAGAGAATGTCTATACCGGAAACTGAAGTTTGGTTGGAGTGTATAATTGTTCTAAGTTCCCTCTTTCACATAAAGCTCCAGACTCGCAAGCCCTTCGGTAAATTATAATACTGAGTAAAACCGATGTACTCAAGGCTATAGCGTCCAATATTGTCGGTCAACTCACCCACGCCACAAATGCCATGGCTTTCTCGCTTGGAATAAAGCACTCTTTAAACCATACCAAAAAAGCCCTCATATGAGGCTTTGGTAAAAAATATAACAATTAAGAATATTTTTTAATATTATGAGTTTTTCTTTTGCATATAGCAATCCCGACAGTAAACCGGCCTGTCACCCGAGGGTTTAAAGGGAACTTGGGTATCTTTTCCGCAATTACTGCACTTTACGTTGAAAAGCTGGCGGCCTTGTTGGTCAACTCCTGCTGGCGCCGCATCGGCTGATGCTACTTTATCTTCTGCAGGTTCGTCAGTTTTTGGCTCTTCGGCTTCCGGCTCTTCGGTTGCTTCTGCCGGCTTTTCATCCGCATCTTTCTCTTCAGTTGCTTCTTCTGCAGTTTCATCTTTTTTTGATTTATCATCATCGCTCATATTAAATCACCTCCTTTGAATATATTTTACCCTACTTTGGACATTTAGGAAACGAACATGTTTGAAATTCGGGGGTGGTGCATATTTTAAGAGATTTCTGAATGCGGATTTTATAATTCTTAGAATTTTCGCGGCTTAGCGGGTATTCTGACCGTATTAAAATGTTGATCAATTGTTCGTTTGTTTGCCGTAGTCTCATCGCATGTTGAATCCGGACCGCAGTTGCTGCAGTAGCACTCATCCGCGGTATCTTTTAGTGAAGCATCAATATCTTCCAGGTTAATAGGCGTTGGAGGTTGTTCCATAATGTTTTTTAGTTGTAATTCGGGTGGGTTATCATGATTACGGGTGACAGTCGTATATATAATTTCACTAGGGAGGCTGAGTTGATTCGGTAAGTGTGAATCAGGTAGATTCTGTGCAGTCTCTGCACCGAAAGATGAGCCCCACGCAGCTTCTTGGTGTCTCAATGACTTTATTCTTTCCTTATTTCTTCCCATAAAAATTAGCTGCTTGGTCGCAGCCGAGGAAAATATACTATATGTTATAGGTTTTGTCAATAGCAACACAAAGCCCGGCTTTGGTCATCTTCTTCTGTGTCGTCACTTATTTCATTATTGTTCTAAGGTCCCTCTTTCATTAAAGTTTCAAAGGATAGACGATTAATATTGCCGATAAGCTTACAGCCTTCCTTTTTCCTCTAATGTTTCAAGAAACAGATCCAAAACTTTACCGCCGATTTGGCTCCAGTCGTAATTTTTGGCATTCTTTCGGCCTGCTTCACCCATTGTATTTCTTAAATTCCGGTCATCAATTAAAGTTTTTAGAGCTTGGGCTACCTCTTGGGTGTTTTTCGGGTCCAGTAAATATCCGGTTTCGGGAGTAACTGTTGTTCTATAACCCGGGTTGTCCCCGGCGATAATAGGCAAACCGCTTGCCATTGCTTCTAAATTTACCACACCCTGACTTTCTCCGTGGGTTGCGAGGGATGCAAAAATATGTGCAGTTGCATAGTATTTTGGCAAATCTTCATCGGAAACCTTGCCTTCGAAATGTACATTTTGTAAACCGGAATAGGTTGCCTGAGCTTTAAGATCACCTGCCATTTGCCCATCCCCGACTACTATTAATCTAGTATTTCCGTGCTTTTTTGGAATATGAGCATATGCGCGAAGTAAATGCTGTACACCTTTTCTTTCTTCAAGCCTTCCAACAAAGAGGATATTTACTTTATCATCTGCAAACTCTGCCACTTTTTCATTTAAGGGATTAAACTTTTGAGTGTCAACACCATTTGGAATAACGTAATATTTACCCGGAAAGTAACGATTAGCAGCTTCTGATACCGCTTCGGAAATTACTACCCTCGCGTCAATTTTGCGACCGAAAATCGGTGTTATTAATTTGTATAATAAGTACCGCTTTTTTGGTTCGTTATGAACATGGAACGTAACAACATTCAGCCATGGGGCAGCCAAGATTAGCTCCAATGTTGGTAAACTTACTTCGGGTTCATGATAGTTTGCGATATCAAGGTTGTGAGATTTTATTAAATTTCTGATAGTTTTGGGCATTACAGGGGGCCAGGTGTGGGTGTAGGCAATTGAGCCGTCATGCTCGTGAGGTTTTGCCGTTCCAAAATGAATGAGCCTTTTGCTTTCTTCTGGGGGCCCGTTTTGGGGTGAAAAAACATAAACTTCGTGACCTAGGCTTTCAAGAAATGATCGGGTTTCGTAAATATTTTCCTGGACACCACCATTTACACCGTCCATTGCGTAAGCGCTGAACAGCCCTACCTTTAGATTTTCCGGATTGGCCTTTCTGCGTTCCGACATTGCGAAATTATATGCCAATTGGACTATTCAGTCCAATATCGCCGAAATTATACTTATACTTGAATACACGCTATCGGTCAAGATAAAATTTCCTGCATTGATTCGAAAGATAACACAAAATGTTATGGGTTATGTCAACTGTCGAGCTTAATTATCTTCTTCTACCTCGTCTTGTATTTCTTCGGCAGATGTTGGATTGATTACAAAACCTGTCATATCTTTTCTGCCTATGATTATCGGGTAATTCATGTGCTTTCTATCGGTAACCGTACCAGTGGTTTTAATTCGTTTACCGGCTAGAGTGAAATCAAGTTTAACAGCGGGTCTTTGCTGACGACCATTGGTAGAATCTATCCAGATTTTTTCCGAAAGGGGTTCAATATTTAGATCTTTTAAAACCTGCCAGTCCACAGCTGTTCTAAAAGCTCCGGAGTCGATCTTAGCTTCATAAGTTTTTTCGGTATCTCTACCGTGAAAAGTTGTAGGTTCGAGAACAGAGAGCATGGTTGGTGCAACATTCACATTCTGAACGACTTCCGAGGCAAAAAGAGATTTAGCCAACTCTATCCCCCTCTCTACATTGGCAACTTTGATATCCTCTACCTTTTCCATACGCATTCTGAGAGAATCCAGATTCGCTTTTTGGATTTCAAGACCAGGCCGGGAATTAATTTCCAAAACTACCGGGCCCTTTTTGGCGTCAAATACAATATCTATTCCCATATATCCGAGAGTACTTACTTCCTGAGTTTTAGCAGCAAGTGTTAGTAAATTATCCCAATTTGGAATTTTGATACCTCTTGTTTTGTAATTTGTACCCGGGATTTTTTTAATTTCTGTACCGTGCCTAATTGCGTGTTGAGTAATGCCTGTTCTAATGTCGATTCCAACACCAATAGCGCCTAAATGTAAATTGGCTGTTCCTTTAGATTCGGAAGTTGGTAAGCGCAGCATCGCCATTATAGGAATGCCCTTAAGAAGAACAATACGGATATCGGCAAGGCCAACCGGAACGAGTTTTTTAAAAAATTTGTGGGAAGTAACCTTTTCTTCGATATACGCTTTATCCGGAAGATCTTGAAGCGAGTAGACGCCTTCGAATACATCGAATATGTGGGATTCTAATTGTTTCCTGTTATAGCGCTTTCCTGAAATGGTTCTACCCCGGTCTTTTTTCCAACCGGTAAAAACTAATATGCCTTCTCCGCCATAGCCCCGGGCCGGTTTAACTACAAAACCACTTTGGGGCAAATCCCAATCAAATTCTCTAACGGACTCTCTGGTATTAAATGCTTTAATGAGTCTGGTAGTAGGAATTTTGTGGCTAATTAAGAGCCTCTTAGTTCGTAGTTTATCGTCCGCAATTCTTTTTGCCAGTGTTGAGTTATACTTTCTTATATAAAGAAAGTTTCGGGCATTCATGCCCAATGGGCCTTTGCTAAGAGGCATGTTTTTTTATGTATGAAAAACGGTAGATTTCCGTTAGCCTTAAACCGAAATAACGGCCGATTGCGTAATTAACAGGCAGTAATAATAAAGTTATCTCCGGGTATAGAAGAATCGCCTGGGTAAACATTTTTGTCGAGAGAATCCAAAACCCGAATATACCAATTGAAATGGTGACTGCAGTAATCGTGAGCGTTTCACTAAAGCTTCTAGTAAGCTGAAGTGAAATAATCTTTTCCCCCAGTAAAATAAGTATCAAAATTGGGAAAATCGAGAGTTGTTTAACGATTAAAATACCATTTGCCGCGCTGACAACAAGCGCCAAAAATACGAAAACCGCAACTATTAGTATCGAGAGGGCCTTTTTGGGCAGCTGCATAATGCGAACTTTTCTAAGTACAAATCTGCCTATCGACGAAGCAAGTAAAATGGCTATTAACAGTATTGAGCCTGCAATTATTCCTGTTGAAACGATGGTAATTGAAAGAGCAATTGGAACAAGAATATCCAGGCTTGGTAAACCGACTACATGTCGGGTGAAGGCTACGATAGTTGCCAAGAACGGCAATAAAAGTATTAATACGATTGTATTTGCAGGTACGCCGACACCCACTGCGTATTGGACGGTAAACGCAATAAAATTCAGAGGTGAAAGGTTCGATATAGGACGATTTGCAAAGAGGTCTAGAATCTCACTTTTTTTCTCCTCCTCCTCAGGTTGGGTTATGTCTTCTTTTTTTAGCTTTTTAATTTCTTCTTTTTCACCTGATTGTGTTGATTCTTGCGAAGTTTCCTCTGCAATAGAATCGGATTCAACGGAGATACCTACAGCAGATGCGCTTGGAGAGCGCGTGGGTATTTGAGAGTAGACAGGAGTAGCTGATAGCGCCATGAGTATTAGCGCAAAAATGGAGATGCCGATAGCTTTACTCATTTGCAGCTTAGTATAGCAAAATAAGTGCTTGATTTTAATCAACAAAACAACGAATTTCGATTTTGTAAGCGCCGGTATCAGCGGATTCTAAAAGGCCTAGGTAATCATTGCTGTCTTCTTTAATAATTGCTTCGCAGATTGCATCCTTAAAATACTCTTTATTGCCAATAACTAAACTATCAGGAATAGAAGTAACTATGTGGCTGGATGTCCGCCAGCCTTCTTTAGTTAAATTGCTTAAGTAAAATTTGTAGACAGTCGGCCAGTAATCTTCTGATGTGAACGTAATTATTGATGGGGTTTCTTTGCATCTGGTTACGTAATACATACAAATCTTTGGTTTGCTTGCAACATGCCAGGAAGTAGCATTTGGATATTCGTTTAAATTAGCGGCCAGTTGTTGTGATTTACTGTTGGGAGGTAGTGAAAAATTAGTATTTATTAGATAGTATGATAGTAGTGCGACAGCTATTAGAATAATCGGCCAAGCATACCCTTTCTTATCCATAAATTCATTTTAGCAAATATGAAAAAAATAAAATTCATCCAAGTAAATATATTCAAGGGCAAATATTTAAATGATCTGATTGATTTTCTTAAGTGGGAGGACCCGGATTTTATAGCTATGCAAGAGGTTACGACTTACGGGTTTAATCTAAGTGGAGACAAAACACTAGATTTATTTGAATTTTTGGAGAAAAGGCTTACGATGACAGGTGCCTACAATGGTGATCTTAAGCTAAAAAGTGATAGCCGGTCGAGATTTGGCAACGCTCTGCTGAGTAAACATGAAATTATTAAGACAAACACTATCGCCTTGAAAAATTTTAGGCCGGTTACCCTGGAAGAATTAGATGGTGTGAATGCGGCCGAAATTCGACCATTAATATCCAGGAACCTCTTGAGTGCGGTCGTTAAAATTGAAGAAAAAGAGATTAATTTGATGAGTTGGCACGGGGCGTGGACAGCACCGCCAACCGATACTTTTGAAACTATGCGACAAGCAAAAATGGTCGCTGAGTATATAGAATCATTCGATAGCCCATTCTTGCTTGGGGGAGATTTGAATAATGTACCTAACAGCCGAACGGTGGGTCTTATTAATAGGGTAGCAAATAACCTTATGGATTTTGGAAAAATAAAACAAACTACTCACCCTAAGGTTCATAAGATTGTCCCCAGAGGATTTTTGGTTGATTACATTTTTACTTCTAAACATTTTACAGTTGAAAAATTAACCGTACCCGAAATTACAGTTTCCGACCATTTACCGATTGTTTGTGAGCTTGAGCTTAATTATCAACCTGACGGACTACCATATGCGCCTTGAAGATTGTCGGGTAAACCTTTAGCTACTATCCTCATTATCCTTTCTGTTAATACTAAGGCATCATCCTGTTTTGACATAACAACCGGTTTTGAAAGCATTACATTAATTATGTTTCCTTCGATGTAAATACTTACGGGCATTATTTGTACGCACTCAATACCCCTTTGTATTATTTCCAACATTTGAGGGAATCTGGGGTTAATGTGCCTAAGTTCGTGATGCGGCTTTAGCTGAGCAAACATACCAATATGTTTTCCTGATTTGATTCTTTTAACTATTTCCTTCATTGTATTGTACGACTTACCTTCTTCGATGCCGATGTAGCCGTAGCAGCTAATCGTTGCATTTTGTGTTTGGCGTGTTTTTCTATATTCCAGCCGGTTTGGCGGCAGTTTTTTAAGCACCCATGAAACCTTTTCGTCGATTTGGAAAAGGTTAGCTACAGAAAGCGTTGTTGCCGCGACGCTTATGAAAGATTCTTCTGTAGTTGGCAGATAATAATCTCTTGCTGCTAAGTTTCGCCCAAAGTGATTGGGTACAAATATAATCGGTCCGGAATCAACAGATACAAGTGAAGGGTTTGGCGATAGCTCTAATCTTTTCAATTCCAGAAGTGTTTGCATATCTGCTAAAGGGTTACGTTTTTCACCAAACTCTGCTGAGCGGCAAATTGCCCTATAAAGTTCGATATCAGATTGAGGAGATTCTGTGTCTCTTTGAAAAGCAGGAGATTTTGGGTGAAGCCTTTCGGACATAGTGCGTAATTTTAGCAGAATCGGCTTTTCTGGTAAAATGTAGTTTGGCTTTGCGGGATTAGTTGAGCGGTTCAACATTCGCTTTCCAAGCGAAAGAGAGGGGTTCGACTCCCCTATCCCGCTCTGGCTCGACAGGCTCACCATTCGCGTGAGACTGACGAACCACAATGATATACGGGAGGAGAAGTTTACCCTGATCCCGCATCGCGGGAGAAGGGACTCCCCTATCCCGTTCACAAAGCCCTATAGTCTTGACATTGAACAAAAATTAGTGTACTCTATACCCTGAATATGAACCAAACTGTTGAATCTAGGCCATTGCATACAGAAAATCTTTGGACAAATACTCCAAAAGAAGACGGGAGTCATCCTATCATTATTCTGGCACAAGTGCTGACAGAAAGGGGCCTTGGCGTCCACATTTATGAGACTGCTTTAGATCACCAAGGAATTATTGTTCCAGACGATGTTGCAGTCAAAGCAACTCCCGATGGACAAGAGGCGCTACGTAAAGTTTCTGATACTCCTGAATACCAAGCTCTATTTCGCTCAAAAAGTTTTACCCAAGGTGAACCAGACGTTGATTCTTGCCAATGGGACAACCCAACTAAAAAACTAGTGTTGGCTATATACTGGATTACACAGTCGAAAGGTTTCGTCCGAATATCAAATAGTATCGACGTGTCGAAAAATCAAGCAAGAGCAGTTACGAGAATAGATGAGCTTAATAAAGAAACGGAAAAATCCACCAACAAAACAAAAAAGCTAATACGTCAAGCAGTTGAGGAGTTGGGAGGATTCCCTGAAGGTTTTTTCCCTCTAGAACCAGAAGACTCTAATGAAGAAGGATTTATTCGATCCCTTGTCGTAGAAATAGTTAACAGAGAATTAGGCCCAAGTTCATAACAGGTAAAATCTTTCACGCCAATAAATTGCTTCTATAATACTCTTTTTCCACAGGCGCAATAGTACTAAAATAGGTTCGAACGTCGTCTACTAAGGAGTTCCAAGAGAGATTAGGTTGTTAAGATAGTCCAACCCTTCAAGAGTATTGCTACTTGAATTTTTACTGTTGATTTACTAACATAATTGAGCTATGACAAACGATGATTTAATAAAAAGTATCAGAGGCGTAGTTAGAGAGGAACTTGAGCCTGTTAAAGAAACTTTGGAAAAGCATACGAAGAAGCTTGATGGTCTTACAGATCAACTAGCTGATGTTTCAGAAGGTGTAACCGAAATAAAAGATGCATTAAGATCGCATGACAAGAGAATTTCTGCAATGGAAGAGCATCTCGACTTACCTACTCCAATAAAATAAACTAAGCAAGGTTCAACGCACTTCTGTAAAATTCTAGTTCGCTAGCTTCTAAATTGGTATAATAGGTTCGAATATCGCATAATGTCCGGTTCATCTTGCGATGCTCGATGTAGACTAACCATAGTTTTATAAAGGCAAACAGGTTTTAGTTTAGATGAAGGTTCGAATAGTTTACTCCGAGTGTAACGAGGAGCGCCTGTAGTTCAAACGGATATCAGCAACGCTTCGCGCTCTGATATTTTTGAGTTATACTCAAAAAGAGAGCAGTCCCAGTAGCTCAACGGATAGAGCAACCGTGTTCTAAACGGTAGGTTGGGGGTTCGAATCCCTCCTGGGATACATAGAATGGGGTCCCCAAATTCTAAGATAGAATTTGGGGTGATTCGTGGGGGGTTCGAGTCCCTCCAGGCGTACTTTCTTTGTGGTGGTTGTAGCTCAGTTGGTAGAGCGCTGGCTTGTGGAGCCGGATGTCGCGGGTTCAAGTCCCGTCAGCCACCCAGAATTTAAGAATCAGGAAGCTTTTCTAAAAGGTGCTCTATATTTTTGTAAACTACATTGTATTTGTAAGGGTGATATAGAAAAATAGCGGGCAAATCTTCGGTAAGCGATTTTTGAAAATCAAAGTAGAGTTCTTTTCGTCTTTCTTCGTCAGAAGTCATCCTACCGTCTTCCAAAAGTTTATCGATTCGCGGGTCATTATATTTGGTAATATTTGTTTCTGCCTGAGTTGAATGCCAAAGCGCGTATTGGTCCGGATCCGGTGTTAATTCGTTAACAGCTAAAAGTACCTGAAAATTTTCCGGCGTAGATTGGACATTTTCTGGTGTTACATTTAGTCCAATTGCTTCCCAGTCACTTTTAATACTTTCAGCAATTTTTTCTAGGCCCGGAGATATACTGAATCTTAGCTCAATATTTTCCGTTTGTAGTTTAGAAAGTAGCTCCTTGGATTTGCCGGTATTATAATTATATCTTTTAGTGCTTTCATTATAAGCCCAACTAGACGGCGAAAGCGGACTGTGAGCGACTTCTCCGTCAAAATCGCTTCTATTTAGGGCATATGCTAATGCTTGCCTTAAATCCTTAGAAGCGAGGTTAGCGTCTTGAGTGTTAAAAAATAAAGTAATTGCTTGAGAATAATCGGTTTCTTGTTGTACGCTTAAATTTTGCCAAGTTTCAAATTCACCAGCGTTTGGAATTTTAGCAACCTTTATTTCGCCAATTTTGAGAGCGTTGGCTACTTGCTCTTGGGTTTGATAGAATTTTATTTCAACTATAGGCAGAGCGTCATTTTTTGGTCTTAAGATAATTTTTTTAACCACTTTTCCACTCCTATTAATCTTAACTATTCGATACTCACCGATACCATAAAAAGTATTAGCTTTAAAGACCGGCTTATTTAATGCTTGAGGGAAAGACGAGATGGCTGTGGGTAGTTTAAACTCTATAGCTTTGTTATTGAGCGCAGTTATTTCTATATTTGAAATTGCAATTGAAATATTGCCGGTATCTACCGTTGTTTCGTCGTGCCATTTAAGGTTGTCTTTTAGAAAGACTATGTATGTTTTACCGTCGTCTGATACTGTCCAATGAGATGCGAGGGCTGGTATAGGTTGCCCCAGGTCGTTCGTGCGTATTAACGGTTGAGTCACCAGTGAAAGAATTTCAGGCGGGATGCTTTCAATTGTGTGAGACCCTATGTAACCAATAGATACAATGTTGGTTCTGGAGACTTTTGGCCAAAGACTAAAAACACCCAGTGTTATTAGGATTGAGATGATGATAAAACTTGCGAGCCGGATCTGGTATCTTATAAAATATGCCTGAGTTACGTGTAACCAGAACCTGAACCTTCTGATTGTGACAGGTAGTGATAACATTAATTAATCAGCAATTGGATGACTGAGAGTACAAAGAATAATGCCGCCAGCGAGATAGTGAGATAAACGAAGAGTTTTTCAATACCTCTTTTTGATCTATATATTTGACCAGAGCCACCAAAGGCACTGCCCAGGCCGCCTCCTCGAGATTGGGTGAGAATTATACCTATTAAGGTGACCGATACTATTATTTGTATAACCAGTAAGAATTCTTTCATGGAATTAACTTACTAATAAATTCTGCGACTTTATCGCTGTTGTGATAAAGGGGATATTCCCGATTGACGAAATCTCCCGTGTGAATTCCCGTCTTTGAGTTTTTTAAGACATTGATATCAAATTCGACGTATCTGTAGTTTATTTTTGTTGGTATTTTTGGCTTATGATTAGTATTAACGAGTATTGTATCAAAAACATCAGATCCTCCAATATGGTTTATAAGCGCATCTATATAATTTGATACTTTGAAACCGACTGTTTCAAAAGGCTTATTTGTTGTATTAACTATAAACAACTTACGGGCTTTTGAAGTTCTTAGGGTCTTATTTATCTGCGGTACTATTAAAACCGGCAGCACTGTGCTGAATAGGTCGCCGGGGCCGGCAACAATGATATCCGCTTCTTTAATTGCCGTGATTGACGGTGCGTAAGCATTAGCATTCGCCGGTACTAAGTGAACTTCTTTCAATTTTTTTGAGCCGTTATATTTACCTAAATCAATATTTTCTTCACCAAACACCTTTTTGTTGTCTTTTGTTTTAGCCCAGATATTGACATCACCTGTTGTAGCCGGCAAAACCGTCCCTTTTGATGAGATTATTCTGGAAAATTCTACAAGGGCTTTATTGGTATCGCCCTTGTAGATATCGGTTAGAGCAACAAAGATTAGGTTGCCGAGTTTTTGGCCACCGATGTCCGTATCTTTTCCGTATCTCTTGCCTGCAAATCTATAGATAAAAAGATCCTTGAGTACTGACTCTTCATCGGAAAGAGCCGACAGGCAGTTAACAATATCTCCGGTCGGGGGCACTGCGAAGGCTCTTCGCAGACGACCGGCAGAGCCTCCATCGTCTGCCATAGAAACAATAGCGGTTAGATTTACAGGATAATTCCTTAAACCTTTGAGGATTTGGGCCGTGCCTATGCCACCGCCAAGACAGACAATATTTATTTTTTTAGCCGGCAGTTCGAAGTAATTCTTAAGAAATTTTTTCAACATATGAAACGTATGTTAACTTAAAATAAATCCCGTGTCGAGAAGTTTTTTTATTTTCGCTTCGCGAAAACCCCGCCAAAAATTGAATATTTGGGCGGGGATGAAGCGAAGGGGAAACATACTTCCGAGGACGTTCGATCTCGGAGCTTGAGCCAAATGATAGAATCGTCGAAAACCGAAGGTTTTTAACCCTCGGTAGTTTATTCGAAGATTATATAAAGAATTTTTTGCGAAATAGTAATAATTAAAGCAAGAAGTATGACGGTAAGTATTTGAGTAAAATTATAACTTGGAAAGATTACGCCTTCAATATTTGCGCCCGGAAAATTGTATGCCCCGACGGTGAAGCCCGGTGCAAAATTCATGAGTCCAAAAACAAAGGCTACGTTTAAAATAAAGGAGAGCAAGCCAAAAGTTAATAAATTAATAGGTAAAAGTACTATGGAGAAGATAGGATTGATAACCTGAGAAATAATCCAAAGACCGCCTAGGAACAGTAAAATGTTTTTCGGGTCAGGACCAAAGTCGATTGTCGGAACTATAATGTAAGCTATATACACAATCGCAACGGTAATTAAGAACGATTTTATTATGTGTCTCATTTTCGCCTTTTTCTAGATGTTTTTATTGTTACACCGTATTTTTTTGAATGCAAGAATTACGTTTCAGAAATAAACTACGCACGGCCTAAAGGCCATGGTATTTTCTTCCTGCGCTTCGCGCGATTCACTCTCATCCACGGCCTGAAGGCCATGGTTTCTCGCTTGGAATAAAAATTTTCGACCTTAGCAAACGATGGTAAGTGATAGCAAACCTGTGCGCCTCATTTCTAATTTCTTCTACAAGTTGTCTTGCGGCATTTTCCTTTGGCAGTGAAATAGGCAGCGGTTTTTGAGGTGTGTATATTTCTTCAAGTCTTTTGGCAATTGATATTACTTCGGCGAATAACTTTTCTTGGGCTACTTTATGCAAAGCGACATTTAACTGGCCCCTGCCACCATCAATTATTACCAGGTCGGGCTTAGGCCAATCATTATGCAGTCTTCTTGTTAATACTTCTCTTAGCATTTCGTAATCGTTTGGTTTTTCCGTGAATTTTATCTTGAACTTTCGGTATTGGTCTTTGGCTGGCTTTCCGTTTTTAAATACTACCATTGAGCCTGTAGGGTATTTGCCTTGAATATTTGAAATGTCGTAGCATTCAATTCTTTTAGGCAGATTTTTTAACTCGAGCACTTCTTGAAGTTTTTTTAGTTTTTGAAGAGTTAAATCATCGACGAGTGTCGGCGTTTCTAAAAATTCTTTTGGTGCGTGATATGTCGTTGCTAAAAATTCCAGTTTTTCTATTTTTTTCTTAATTTGCTGTGCTTGTTCGAATTTTTGAAGTTTAGAAAATGCGTTCATTTCTTTTCTTAGATCCCTGATTAACTGCTTACTCTCACCCTTAAATAGTTTTTTTATCTTCGATATGTTTTGAATGTACTCTTCTTTCGCTTGTGTTGAAGAATAAGGATACGGGCACAAGTTTAAGTGAACAAACAGGCACGGCTTTTTAGGGTTTTTGTGATGACAGTACGGAAAAATTTTCCTTACCATTTTGAGTATATCTTTGGCAGTTCCTGCGCCGGAAAACGGACCTTTTAAAAAAACTCCGTGTTTTGGCTTTTCATTCCTAACAGTTGATATTAGGGGGAATTTATCAGCCGAGATTTTGATATAAAGTGGGCTTTTGTCGTCTTTTGCTTCTATATTAAAAAATGGTTGGGCGGACTTAATCTCCTCTGCTTCGAGGAGTAGGGATTCGAATTGGGAAAAAACTTTTGTGAACTTGATGTCGGAAATTTGGGAAACCATTAAATCAGTTTTTGGGCCTAATTTTTTTTTAGTAAAATACGAAGAAACTCTTTTTTTGAGTGATTTAGCTTTACCAATATAAATTATTTTACCCTGATCGTTTAGAAATTTATAAATGCCGGGCTCATCCGGTATTTTTTTGATTAGTTGTTCGATTGTTTTCACGAGTTGAATTTTAGCCAATTTAGGAAGATTTAGTCAGAGGTAACCCGATTTTACCTTTTTTCCTGAGCTTTTTATAGAACAGAAATCCTATAAATATGATGATGAATACTGATACTATTGAGACGAGGAATGTTCCTGAGAAGAAAAGATTGTAGAATGGCCGAATAGAAATTGGTTTAGAAATTTCACTACCGGCATAGCTTAGCACTAATGTATCATTGCCCTTCAATAAAAGATTACCGTTTGTTAGCCGAAAGTCGAATACTCTCTTTGCAAACGGCGGTAGCATTTTTATTTCATAATTCGATTCACCGGAGCTTTTTAGAATAGATGTAGCAAGGGCAAGATTCTGGTTATAGATAGTCGTACTCCCGGAATTTTTAACCGAAGCTCCAACTTTGGTGGGTATTCCTGAGAGGGCTTTTTGGGGGGCGTCAAAGGAGAGCTCCGGGTTAATCGTTGCCTGCGGTAAATCTTGAGCAAATTCGACAAAAACCGTTTTTTGAGAAGTCTGCGCTGAGCGCTTAAAAGCACCCGGCGGTACCGGGTTTGTTGATGACTTACCTCGTTGTGTAAATGTGATGTGATTAAAATCCAGTTTATTAAAAAAGTCCAGACCTCCCGATGTTGACCCCCAGGTGGGGTCGATTTGGACCCAACCTTTTTCATCATCCCAATATTGTGGCCATGCGTGAAGAATATCACCTTCATTTAAAGCCAGAGACAATGGACGCAAGCGCTCGTTTTGGGTATAAGCAAATCCGGTAACTTCTCTTGCGGGAATGCCCGCTGCTCTTGCAATTGCGATAAAAAGGTCTGTGAATTCCATGCAAACCGCATCCTGTGGGGAATCTATAGCTGCTTGTGCTCCTTTTCGAAATATATTGGGTTGATTTAAACGATCTTGGTTGTAGCTTAAGAAATTAACCACGAATTCGTATATTTTTTCCGCAGTTTTTAACTCATTGGCTTTATCTTTAATGAATCCGTTATCTGTTTCCCAATATCTTTGAGGTTGCACATAGGAACTTTTTTCCTCGGTAGTTAATTCTGCGTTAATTTTCCTAAACGGTTTGTGGAAAACCTCTACAAATCCTTCAGCGACTATGTCCAGCGAACCTCTTGCCGGCAGTTTGTACCTGGCAATAAAATTATCGTCGTCATCTACGATAACATCTAGTGGTTCAGGCTCTAATTTTTCCAGCACTATCTGTTGATAGTTGTTGTCCGGAGGCAAGGTAATTTCTTTAATTTGAGAAGTAACATTGTTATTTTCCAAAAAATAGTTGAGTTTAAAAGAAAAAACTTGTTTTTCGCCAAATGACATTGCAATTCCCGATTCGAGTAATTGATCCTTGTTGAACAGATAGGTTTGCGACTTGCTTGTGGTTATTTCATCTTGGGGTGTTGGAACAGCGAATGCTTTAGGACCAAAAGTTCTTGGCACAACAACTTGCGCGTCATATTTTCCAATATCGGTTGACCTCGCGAGCCTTGGAATAGAGACTTCCCAAATCTGGCCATTCTTAGTCGCCAATTCACTGGAAGTATAAGTTAGGGTCCACTGGAGCGTTTTTCCGGTGCCAATAACTTTTTGATTAAAGACAACACCAATAGTTGTTAAATTATCTTCGAATTTTATTTCTGTTTCTAAAACACCGGTATTATCGCTTGCAGTAACATCGCTGACTTGCGTAGACCCTATTTTTAGTTCGAATCTATCTGCGTAGAAATTTGGAGTTTTGTTTTTCAGAACTATGTCTTGTTTTACGCTGGTTTTACCCTCTCCGTTAATTGAATAATTAACGCTGTAATCTGTTTCGAACTCGCCCTCAGCATGCGCTGCGGGAACCATAAACCATAAACCATAAACCATAAACAAAATGAGGAAGATTGCTCGGGCAAGAATGCGCATGGAGATAGTATCTAGTATTTGAGATTATTTGACAAGAATTGGCCAGTATAGGAATTTTTAACATTTGAGACCTGCGCCGGTGTCCCTTGTGCGATTACTTTCCCGCCACCTTCACCACCTTCGGGACCCAAATCTATGATCCAGTCGCTATTGGAAATTACGTCCAAGTTATGTTCTATGACTATAACGGTGTTACCCTGAACAACAAGCCGTTTGAGGATTAATAAAAGCCTTTCGATATCGGCAAAATGGAGCCCTGTTGTGGGCTCATCCAATATATACATTGTCCTGCCTGTTGAGCGTTTAGCAAGCTCGGTTGCAAGTTTTACTCTTTGAGCTTCTCCTCCGGAAAGAGTCGGGGCCGGCTGCCCCATTTTAATGTAGCCAAGTCCAACATCATAAATAGTTTCAAGTTTTGAATGAATTTGTGGAATATTTGCGAAAAACTTGAGAGCATCCTCAACGGTCATATTTAGAACGTCAGAAATATTTTTTCCTTTGTAGTGGACGTCCAATGCCTCTTGATTGTAGCGTTTGCCTTGGCAAAGCTCACAATCAACATAAACATCAGGTAAAAACTGCATCTCGATTTTTACTTGGCCTTCGCCTTCGCAGGCTTCGCAACGTCCCCCTTTAACGTTAAAGGAAAATCTTCCCTGTGAATAACCCTTAATTCGAGATTCGGTCGTTTTTGAAAACAAATCCCTTATATGTGTAAAAGCACCGGTGTAAGTTGCGGGGTTTGATCTGGGAGTTCTACCTATCGGTGATTGATCTATTAGAATAACCTTATCGATGTTTTCTTCTCCGATGAGACCATCAAAATCCCCCGGCTTTTCTTTAGATCTGTAAATTTCGTGCGCTAGTGCCTTATAGAGAATTTCGTGCATGAGTGTGGATTTTCCCGACCCGGATACCCCCGTAATGCAAATGAATTTACTTAGAGGAAATTCTACATCAATATTTTTTAGATTATGCTGACGAGCACCGTGTAGAGTGAGGGTTTCAGATGTGGGATGTTGGATGTGAGAATTTAGATTGCGAAGTGGGAAATTGGATATAATTTTCTCACCTCTAACCCTGTTATCCGCGTTAACACCTCTCACTTCTACTTTCTTTCTGCCCGACAAATATTTTCCGGTTAACGATTTTTTGTCTTTTACTATTTTTGAGTAGGAACCTTGCGAAACTATTTCTCCGCCGTGATCACCGGCGCCCGGTCCAAAATCGAGAATTTCGTCTGATGCGAGCATCATGTCGCGATCATGCTCGACAACGATAACGGTATTTTGCAAATCCTTTAGTTTTTTGAGCGTATTTATTAGTCTGTTGTTATCTCTTTGATGCAAACCTATTGAAGGTTCATCAAGAACATATAACACTCCAGAAAGGCCGGAGCCGATTTGCGACGCAAGTCTTATTCTTTGGGCCTCTCCTCCGGCAAGCGTTGCGGCCGATCTTGAAATTGTAAGATAATCCAAACCCACGTCGACTAAAAAATTTAATCTTGTAAGAAGCTCCTTTAAGATAGGTTTTGCTATTTTCCTCTCCCTGTCGGCTAGGATTTCGTCATTTTCCTTACTTAGATTCTTGATCCAGTCGTAGGACTTTTCTATAGACAGATCTACCATTTGTGCAATGGATTTGTTGTCTATAGTGATTGACAGAGCTTCAGGTTTTAACCTCGACCCCAAACATTCTTGACAAGTGTCTACTTGCATGAATCTTTCGATCTCTCGCCTGACATAATCCGATTCTGTCGAGTTGTATTTCTTTTCCAAACCGGTGATTAAACCTTCAAAATCCGTATCCCACTCAACGATGCGGCCAAACCGATTAGGGCCTTTAACCCGATAATAGTTTTTTGATCCTTTCAAAAGGATGTTAATTTTTTCTTTCGGTAAATTACCTAGTTTTTCACTAAGGTCGATGCCTTCTTCTTTGCAAACTTGCTGCAGGACTCTCCATGACCATGTTTGGGTATCTACCATTCTAGCCCAAGGCAAAATTCCACCTTCGAGCACTGAAAGGTCATTGTTTAGGGTGAGATCCGGGTCGACTTTTCTAATTGTTCCCAACCCATGGCAAGTGCTACATGCTCCATGAGGAGAATTAAATGAAAATGTGCGCGGTTCAATTTCCGCCAGAGAAATATTGTCTACCGGACAGGTAAATTTTTCACTAAATAGATGATCGTTGAGATCTTTTGGAAACTCTGGAATATCGAACGTTTTATCTAAAATTTCTGCCGCAATTACGTTTCCGTCGGCAAGTTTTAGCGCTTGTTCTACAGATTGCGTGAGTCTTGATTTTTCTGCCGGTAATATTAGACGATCTATGACAACATCTACGATGTGTTTATTAGTTTTAATAAGTACGAAATCTTCATCAATGGATTTTATTTGTCCGTCTACTCTTACCTGACGGAAGCCTTTTTTGGCAATGTCCGTAAATAGTTCTCGAAACTCACCTTTTCTGTCCTTTACGACCGGTGCCAAAAGTAGGATTCTTGTTTGCTCATTGACTAACCTACGAGGTTTTGTATCTACCAACCTCGTAGGTTGACTAGCTAGTTTTTGAATTTCTCCAACGATTTGCTCTGCAGATTGATGAGAAATTTCCCGGCCGCATTTTGGACAATGGGGGTGGCCAACTCGGGCAAAAAGAAGCCTTAGATAATCGTAGATTTCGGTAACAGTGCCAACTGTTGATCTTGGATTGCGGCTGGTTGATTTTTGGTCAATCGAAATTGCCGGTGACAAACCTTCTATTGAATCGACATCCGG
Source organism: Candidatus Curtissbacteria bacterium RIFCSPLOWO2_02_FULL_40_11 (assembly GCA_001776505.1). GTDB lineage: Bacteria > Patescibacteriota > Microgenomatia > Curtissbacterales > GWA2-41-24 > WO2-FULL-40-11. The sequence continues at coordinate 19,609 of MFBV01000040.1, forward strand.
TTTATCCATGACACCCAAGAATTGGCGGGCGTAGGCAGCCAGTGACTCAACATACCTGCGCTGGCCTTCCGCATAAATAGTGTCAAAGGCGAGGGAAGACTTGCCCGAGCCTGAAATGCCGGTAAAAACTACCAGTTTATTTTTGGGTATCCTAACGGATATATTCTTTAAATTATGTTCTCTGGCCCCTTTTATAACTATTGCATCCATTTTTAGGTTAC
>MFBV01000041.1:0-16288 GCA_001776505.1 Candidatus Curtissbacteria bacterium RIFCSPLOWO2_02_FULL_40_11
AATAGGTTCCAGAGACCAGTAACCAGTGACCAGAAAAATAATAAATCTAGCAACTTGACTCTGGCAGCTGGCTACTTCCTTGCCGTTTCGCGGCTAGCTGGGGCGAAAAATGTCGATCTTATCGTCGAGGTTTGTAAGAATTTGAATTTGCCGCTTAAAGTAGTTGGGGTTGGACGAGATGAGGGGAGATTGAGGAAGGAAGCAGAAAGTACTAGCGTAGAAATTTTGGGAGAGGTTGATGATAGGCAATTAGTCAAGCTTTATCAGAATTGTCGGGCGGTGATTTTTGCTGCGAGTGAGGAAGATTTTGGGATTGTGCCGGTTGAGGCAATGGCTGCAGGAAAACCGGTGATTGCTCTTGCCGAAGGCGGGGTTTTGGAAACGGTTATTGACGGAAAGACGGGAGTATATTTTTCTCCGGCAACAGCAGGCTCATTAACTTTGGCGATCAATAATTTTATTGACCTTGAGAAAAAAGGTTATTTTGACCCTGAATTTATCCGCAAACATGCCCAAAAATTTTCTAAAGAGCGCTTCAAGCGCGAGATTTTGAAGTTTGTGGAAGGGAAAGTGAAGTGAGCATCAAATTTTCAGATCATGCTAGGAAGCAGATTAAGGAAAGAAAAATTCCAGTCAATAGAGTTAATGAAACCGTTAAAAATCCCGAAAGAAAAATATTTAGCTCAAGAAATCGTAAGTTGCGCCAAAGGCAATTCGGTAGTAAAATTCTGGAGGTAGTGACGATAACGGAAGGGTCGAAGATAACAGTTGTTACGGCATACTACTTGTAGAAAAAATGAAAATTAGCTACGATCCAAAAATTGATGCAATGTATATCTGTTTTAAGAGCGGTAAGTATGACCGCACTAAAAAAATAACGGATGATATTTTGGTGGATGTTACAAAAAAAGGCGATGTGTTAGGTTTGGAAATTTTAGATGCCAAAAAGCAGTTTGGTGATATAAAACAAGCAAAGATCGAATTTTCTCCAAAGCCTTCCTATCAGAGTGCGTAATCCAGATCTTCAGGAAATTGAAAAATTTACAGAAAGCGCTGAAAACTCCCGAATTAGAGCGGAGCTGTGGGGCGATTTTGTAGGGTGGAGCGGTAGAAGACGCGGGGAGAATGGATTTTTGATCACTCAACTTAAATATCATACGGCAAGGAGAGTCCTTGACGTGGCTCTTGGTGATGGTGCGGACGCAATTTTCCTATTGCAGAAGGGTTTCGATGTTGCAACAAACGAGCTAGACAATGCTTTTAGAAAAAAAGCCATTGAGAATGCAAAAAAAGCAGGTCTAGGGCTAAATCCAACTTCACTTGACTGGCGAAATCTCTCAAGCGAATATGAACCGAATTCTTTTGACGCACTGATTTGCATGGGTAATTCTCTCACATGTATTAAGAGTAGAGAAGGCCAGGTTGATGCATTGCGGCAATTTCGCGAGATTTTGAGTCTGGGGGGTGTCTTATTAATTGATGAGCGGAATTATCAAAGGATGCTTGATAATCGCGAAGCAACTATAGCAGGTACTCTTAAATCGAATGCGAATCAGGTATATACGGGGACAAATAGAGTAAAAACGAGATTTCTTGAACTAAATAATGAAATGATTTTGGCTCAATATACTCATCTTGAGAGCGGCATGAAAGCTTATTATAACGCTTATCCCTTCAAGAAGGGTGAGCTTTTGGGTTTATTGAAAGAGGCTGGTTTTTCAAGGATTGAAAAGTTCAGTGATTATGAACCTGGTGATAATCCTGACGCCGATTTTTACCAATATGTTTGTGTGAAGTAGGCTTTAAATTCCTCCCTTGCAACTTATAGTTGATTGGAGTTAGGCTGGAATTAGGATGAAAGAAGGAGATGGCGGGCGGATGCCTGCTTTTTGGGATGATCGGAATGGTCATTTAGTGACTAGGCCTAAACAATTACCAGATGTTTACCCGCAGCTTGCAGAAGATTGGGTAGGTAGTGAGACCGACGGTCATCCTGCGAATAATGAGTTAGTTGTGCCACCCCCGACTGACACTTTGGAAGATGTACGGCGAAGAACTCCGGAGCTAGCACCAGACCCGTTTGCGCGCGCTATAGAAAATATAGAGTAATCGCCCTTTTTAGCAATTGTTTTGCACTTTCCCTCTAAGTTAGAATAACTCACAATATGCCAGAATTACCGGAAGTAACCCTCCTTCGCATAAAGCTTCGGAGGGCAAGCCCCACTACACAAATGTTTCGAGGGGCAAGCCGTTATAGGAGGATAATATTCCAGAATTACCGGAAGTAACTGTTATTGTGAATCAGCTGTATATCAGCAGGTCGCCTTGCGAGACTAAAGTCATCGCAATGGCGCTCCTCTGATATTTAATTGATTTTTGATAAATATGATTGCTTCAATTAAATAACGTTAATGCCTGAACTACCGGAAGTTACTGTCATTACTAATCAATTAAATAAAAAGCTTAAGGGTTTAGAGATAAAATCGATCGAATACGATTGGCCGAAGAAATTCCACTGGGGCGAATTTTCAATAAAAGATTTAAAAGGTGCAAAAGTTTCTGGGGTTGAGAGAAGAGGGAAGATAGTCATTATAAGATTGGTCAGTGGGTCAGTGGGTAAGTGGGATAGTAGGAAAAATCAAAAAAAACCCACAAACCAACCGACCTACAAACCTACAGACCTATCCATTCTCATTCATCTAAAACTTACAGGCCAGCTGATTTATCAAGACAAAAAGACAAGGATTGCCGGAGGGCACCCTTTGCCACCCTTAAATAAACCTGTACCAAATAGTACGACAAGAGTCACCATTACCTTTGATCGAGGCAAGCTCTATTTCAACGATATGCGTAAGTTTGGATGGGTAAAAATCATTGAGGATAAAAAACTGGAAGAAGAGGATTATATTAAGAAACTGGGACCGGATCCGCTAAAAATGAAATTCGATGAATTTCGCGAAAGGCTAAAAGCTAAACGCCAAGGACGTATTAAGAAAACACTTATGGATCAAAGTGTAGTTGGGGGAATCGGAAATATTTACAGTGATGAGGGTTTGTGGCGCGCGAAAGTTCACCCAAAAAGATCAATTATCAGCTTGAATGAAGCTGAAATGAAAGCTATTTACAATGGTGTGCGTGAGAGTTTTAAGATTGCAATTGAAAAAGGCGGATCAAGTGCAAACGCCTATGTGGACAGCGGCGGGGAAAAGGGTCTTTATCTTTCGTTCGGAAAGGCTTACCATATGACAGGCAAACCATGCGCCAGGTGCAAAACCCCGATTGTACAAGAGAAGATGGATGGGAGAAGCGCACATTTCTGCCCAAACTGCCAGCGTCTGAAGTGATGATTTTTGTTCCGAGAACCTATATCGAAGTTTTAAAACGTAGGGATTTTTTTGTATTGATCCTGATGATTTTGTTCGGGCAGCTTGCTACTGCCTTTTTGATTCTTTCTTTAATTGTTTCAGTTTTCGAGAAAACCGGAAGTACTTTTGCGGTTTCCGGAGTGATTCTTTCGTTAACCGTACCGGCATTTCTTTTGATGGCTGTTGCAGGGCTAGCTGCTGATATTATAGATAGAAAAAAAATTATGGTTGTAGCTTACAGTTTAATAGCCATAGTCGTGTTCTTAATTTTAGTACTGCAACATTCTGTAGCAGCTTCACTTCCGCTCTCATTTCTATATTTTGCCGGCAATACTTTTTTTATCCCTTCTTCTTCTGCAGCAACTGCTCAGCTGGTTAAGAAAGGACAATTTTTGGCAGCAAATTCTATTTTCATTTTTACTTTGTCTGCAGCGCTTTTAATTGGATTTTTCTTTGCTTCTTTTATACAATTTTTCTTCGGTAGCGCAACTACATTAGTTGTTTGTTTATTCTTGTTAGTCATTTCGATTATTCTTGGTTTAACTCTCCCGCAGTTGAAACCAGTTACATATAACCACCCTTCTGTTTTAAAAAATATTCAAAATATAATTTCGGGTTTTAAATTGATTATGAGCTCGAAAGAAGTTTGGTATTTTTTCGTAATATTTGCATTAATTCAAGGTTTAATTTTATTTGGTGTAACTTTGGCACCGGGGTTTTTCAACGACATTGCAAGGATAACTATAGACAGAAGTCCAATTATAGTGATGCCTCTTGTAGGTTTGGGAGTAATTATCGGATCCTGGTTTGTTCATAAACCAAGCATGGGGGCAGGTTTCTTAGTAACTTTCGGTTTGAGTATTATTGGCTTATTTTCTGCCATTTTAGGTTTAATTTTGAAAGTAAATTTAGTTTATACAAATGTTATTTTGTTGATTGCAATTTACTTGATTTTGGTGGGCTTCGGTGCTGTTCTGACGTTAATCGCTTCTAGAACCGCTATTCAACAGAAAGTACCACACAAGAATTTAGGAATTGTTTTTGGTGCCAGCATGATCTTAACTTCGTTTATGGCTGCTGTATTTTCTACCTCCGCTGCTTTTTTGGAGGCGGCATTTGGCTACATTAACATTTTAATTTACGGTGGTTTATTATTTTTAGTGCTTTCTGCTATCTATGCCTATTTGGGTAATCGATGGAAATATTAAGTCTTACGTTAACTAATTTCCGCAATTTCACAAGCAAAAAATTTGTATTTGATAAAAGTTTAACTGTAATTATTGGTCCGAACGGGATTGGCAAAAGCAACATTCTAGAAGCTATTTCGCTTGTTTGCGGGGTGAGGCCAAGCCAAATTGATACGGATTTGGATTTAGTTAAATTTGGAAAAAGAGAAGCGAGAGTTGAGGCAAAAGTATTTGGTCAAAGTGAAAAGAAAACACTGATTATCAATTTTCAGGTAATTGATCCTTCGACAAACTCAGGACAAGCATTGATTAGAAAATCTTATCTGATTGACGGTTTTAAAAAAAGATTCACGAATTTTCTGGATGTTCTTTCAATTGTTGTATTTCACCCCGAGGATCTGGGTTTAGTTGCCGGTTCGCCGAGTTTAAGACGTCACCATTTGGATTCACTGCTTAGTGCAAGTGATAAAGATTACTGGCGAAATATTTCAGCTTTCAACAAAGTTGTTACGAGAAGAAACAGGATTTTGAACAGAATTGCCGAAGGGCAATCCAAGCCGCTTGAGCTTAATTTTTGGGACCAGCGGATTTTGGAACACGGCAAATATGTTTCCAGGAAGCGCGAAGAGTTTATGGAGTTTTTAAACCTGATGGAATTAGTCAGCTTCACCTCCGAGGTGAAAAATTCTCACACCTCGGAGGTGTTGTTTGGAGGGTTAAGGTTTGAACTTAAACAAAGTTTGATTTCGGAAGAAAAACTGCTCAAGAATCGAGAGCGTGACGTTGCAGCGGGAATGACGCTTTCCGGGCCTCACAGGGATGATTTCAGGTTTATTTTTAAGGGAAAAGATTTAGCATATTTTGGGTCTCGGGGGGAACAGAGAATGGCGGTTTTAGCGCTCAAACTTTCGGAACTGGAATATTTACGGGTGCAAAAAGGCGCAAGACCGATTTTGGCGCTTGACGATATTTTTAGTGAGCTTGATTGGGAACACAGGGATACGGTTTTGTCTGTTATTGGCAATCAGCAGACAATTATTACTGCTGCAGAAAAAGAATCGGTTCCTAAAGAGATTTTTAAAAAGGCGAAAGTAGTGGAGCTATAGTTTTTGTTGTGGCAAAACACAAAAATTCTCTATATAATAGCAACTTGTTTCCATGAGACTAGAAGCGGAAAGTTTTCCAAGACTTAATTCCAGGGGTGATTTTACCGTTCAGGCTGTTGTCAGATTCGGGGATGTTAGCGCTACTGCATTAGTCCCATCCGGTGCTTCCAAAGGTACTCGAGAAGCTTTAGAAATCCCAGTACATCAAGCCTTATCAAGCTTCCGAGAAATTTCTGAAGCCATTGCTGATTTGGATATTTGTGACCAAGAGCGTATAGACCAGACAATGATTGAGTTGGACGGTACGGAAGATAAAAGCCGTTTGGGTGCGAACGCAATTTTAGCTGTATCGCTTGCGGTTGCAAGAGTAGCGGCAGAGTATGAAAGAGAACCCCTATTTAAGTATTTGGCGGAAATGTATGGTGAGAAAAAGCCCACTCTTTTGCCGACGCCCATGATGAATGTGATAAATGGTGGTGTCCACGCAAACAATAGCTTAAAGTTTCAGGAATTTATGATTGTACCGATGGGTGCACAAAATTTTAATCAGGCTGTTCGTATAGGAAGTGAAGTCTATAAAACACTTGGAGGACTTATCCAAGTGGCTGGTGTTGGTGACGAAGGTGGTTATTCGCCGACAATTACTCCGCGGGATCAGCTAGGTCAGATTAACGTCGTTTTAGACACGCTATTTGCTGCTATAAGAAAATCTGGATATAAACCAGGCAAGGATATATCTCCTGCTCTAGATCCCGCAGCGAGCGAATTTTATAAAGACGGAGTATACGAATTATCGGATGATGATTCTTTGCGGATCACGCACGTTTTTATGACAGAAATATATAAAAGTTTAGTCGGTCGTTACAACATCGTATCAATTGAGGATGGGCTTGCCGAAGATGATCGTCTCGGCTGGTGGCATTTGACTAAAAATCTCGGAGACAGTGTGCAGTTAGTCGGTGATGATCTTTTTGTGACGAATCCAAGGCTAATTAAGGAAGGATTGCAAGAGGGATTAGCTAATGCTGTTCTAATAAAGCTAAATCAGATTGGTACACTAACAGAAACCTTTGAAGCAATAAGAGTAGCGAGGAGATTTGGGGCGAAAGTTATAATTTCTCATAGATCTGGAGAAACAGAAGACACTTTTATTGCAGATCTTGCTGTTGCAACAAGAGCGGGACAGATAAAAACTGGTGCTCCAGCAAGAGGTGAAAGAACTGCAAAATACAATAGACTTTTGGATATCGAGCAAATTGAACTACCCAGATTGGGTTTTGAACCTGAATTTGCGGGGGTTTCTCCATATACAAATTTTCGTGATGGAATTTGAACCAGTAACCAAAGAAATAACTCAGGGAATGATTAATAATTGGGCTGATGTTATCGGTGATCATAATCCAATTCATATTGATGAAGAATATGCCAAAACGACCCAATTTGGAGGGACTATTGCGCATGGGACATTACTTTTAGCGTTTGTAGATCAATTAATGGTAAGGGAGTTAAGTGACAGGTGGTTAAAAGGAGGCTGGTCTTTTAGATCCAAGATCAGACTACCTGTTAGACCTGGAGATACGGTTAGGGTTGTAGCCAATGAGGTCGATGGAGATATAAATCTTGAATGGCTGAATCAAAAAGATGAAACGCTTATTACAGGGATAGTTAATTTTCAATAGTTTTGGTTTTTGCGGTAATTATGCGATAATTACGGTGTGTCCTTCGATAAAACTCAGGATGACGTAAGATGTCATACTCTCCTAAATTTTCCATAACCAATACAATCCTCAAGTTTATCGGTCGCATTGAAGCTGCGCGGGATTTTATTGAAAACGCACCGCTTGTGCCTGCATATGAAGCTAAATTTCGGCAAGAAGCAATTATTCGTACTGTTCATCACGGAACGCATATTGAGGGAAATCAGCTTGATACAGGTGAAGTTGCAGCTGTTTTGGAAGGACAGCGAATTGATGCAAAAGACCGTGATATTCAGGAAATTCTCAATTACAGAAATGTGTTGAGATACATCGACAAGTACAATGATGAAAAAAATTCCCGAGGTGTCAACCTAACACACACCGGGGGTGGAATAAGTAGACACATAAGGTTTACAGAAAAGGATTTACTTGGAATTCACAAGTTAACGCTTGAGAAGATTTTAACTGATGATAAGGTTGGGAGGTTTCGAAGCACCCAGGTTGTTGTTAAGAATTCTAAAACCCGAGAAGTTTCATTCAGACCTCCACCAGCTGCGCAGATTAAAATTCTAGTAAATGAATTTTTCAGCTGGCTTAATTCTGCTACCGCAGAAGATGTCCATCCGGTATTAAAGGCCGGGATCGTCCATTATATTTTGGCTTTTATTCACCCTTTTGTCGACGGCAACGGCAGAACAGCCAGAGCTTTTGCAACACTGGTTTTATTTAGCGAAGGTTATGATATTAAAAAGTTTTTCTCGCTGGAAGAATATTTTGACCGTGATGCCAAAAGGTATTACAAAACTTTGCAAGCGGTTTCTAATCAAAAGGTTGGAGAGTTATCAGATAGAAACTTAACGAGCTGGCTTGAATATTTCTGCGAAGGGCTTACAGAGGAACTGGAAAGAGTGAAGAAACGGGTTCAGAAGCTGTCACTTGATTCAAAACTCAAGGGCAGAACCGGGCAAATTGCTTTATCCGAGCGGCAAATGAAGCTGGTGGAATATATTGAAGCTAACGGATCTGTTAATAATCAAACATGGCGGCGGCTACTAGCAGAATTTTCCGACGACACGATTTTAAGGGATCTTAAAGATTTGCAAAAAAAGGGTTTAATTAAGAAAAAAGGCAGTACTAAAGGGGCGATTTATCTTCTAAAGTAATTGCAATTATAGCCCCAGAGGTGTATAATTATAGGCTGTTATGGGTATAAATTTACAGAACGAAGTTCGAGTTGACAAATCATTATTTTCTGCAAATGAACAATCATTTTTGTTTGGTATTAGTAACCCTAACAGTCAAAGGATGGTTGACGAACCCGATAGACCGCAGGTATTGCTAGAAAGTCTTGATACTTCGACAGAAAAAATTAGGGAAGTACAGAATGCCAGAAGAAAGTTGGGGGAAATTCGTAGTCTGGTTGCTGCATTCCATTACGGAATAGAAGATTTGCGTGAAGTTGCGTTAGAAATTGGCGATCTTAATGAGGAAGGTTGTGTTGTCGAATTACCAAAATTAGTCGGCATAGCTGATAGTGAAGATAGTGAAGTGAACCGCGATCCTGATGAGCTTAAAAAATATCGTTTGACTTTGGAAGCCCAAGCAAGATTTGTTTTGGGTAGAGAATTGAGTTCTTCCGGAGTAGAGCGTGAATAATTTAGTTGACAAAATTTCACAAAAGACTTAGCTTTGCAGACAATTTGGTAATTAACAACGGTTACACACGAGCCGGGGAAGCCAAGGTGTTGTAAAATCACTAAAGGGCAAATTAGCAAAATAACTTTTGGCTCATTTGGCTCTCTTGAAACATTTGTAACTTTTTATTTAAAGAATGACTTTTGAAAAATTTTCCCAGTACTTCGAAAAGCTTGATGCTACTACAAAAAGATTGGAGCTTATCGATATTCTTTCCAAATTATTTAAAGAAAGTAAAAGCGGAGAAGTTGGCAATATTTGCTACCTGATTCAAGGAAGAGTCGCGCCGTTTTTTGAGCCAATTGAAATTGGAATGGCAGAGAAAATGGTAGCTGAGGCAATTGGAAAATCATATGGCAAAAGTAAAGAAGATGTACTAAAGCTATACCGCAAAAAAGGAAATATGGGTTTGGCGGCGCAAGAATTAAGTAACAAGAAACACGGAACCCTTCGACTTCGCTCAGGGCAGGCACGAGACACGAAACTTTCGGTAAATGAGGTGTTCGCAAAACTTTTGGAGATTGCCAAATTTGCGGGCGAGGGAACTGTCGAGAAAAAGGTTTCAACGCTGGCGAATATTTTGACGAAGCTAGATCCAACTTCCGTTAAGCACGTTGTAAATATTCCACTTGGAACATTGAGGCTTGGAATTGGTGACCCGACTGTTATGGACGCATTATCTCTTGCTAAAACAGGCAAAAAAGATCTTAGGCCGGTTATTGAAGATGCATATAATAAAACTTCGGACCTTGGTTATGTAGCCGAAACTTTTTGGGCGAAAGGCGAGAAAGGTTTGGAAAATGTCCACTTAGTTGTAGGTAAACCAGTGCGGCCGGCTCTTGCCGAAAGATTGCCAAGTGCCGAGGAAGTTATTAAAAGAGTGGGTAATGAATTCGCGGCTGAGCCAAAATTCGATGGATTTCGCGTTCAAGTGCATTTAAATAGGGAAGGTTTTTTGGGTCCTGTCATTGCGAGGAATTCGAAGAATGACGAAGCAATCTTAGAGGATAGATCGCCACGCGGAGTTTACACTGAGTTTGTCGAACGTGCTCGCGGTGACAAAGAATTGAGTCAGGTCAAAATTTTTTCCCGCAATCTCGAGAATATGACACATTCGTTCCCTGATTTGGCAGAAGGAGTTTTGAAAGAAGTAAAAGCAAAAAGCGCGATTTTAGAAGGTGAGGCGATTGCTTACAATCCGCTTACCTCCGAATTTTTGCCGTTTCAAGAAACCACAAAAAGACGCCGCAAGTACAAAATTGAGGAAAAAGCAAAAGAGCTGCCTTTGGTTATGTTTGCGTTTGATGTCTTGTTTTTAGATGGCAAGGATATTACCCAAAAACCATACAGCGAGCGCCGGAAGCTTTTGGAAAAGATCCTGCCTGCCGGTAGGCAGATATCCTCGAGTCAGACGATACGTCTTGCCGAGGAAAAAATTCTGACAAATTCCAAGCAGATTCTGGAGTTTTTCAATGAGTCGATTTCGGAAGGATTAGAGGGAATAATGATTAAAAAACTTGACTCGCCGTATAAGGCAGGCGGTCGCGGGTTTCACTGGATTAAGTTTAAAAGGGCTCAATCCGGAGAGCTTAGCGACACTGTAGACTGTGTGCTTTTGGGTATTTATGCAGGCAAGGGAAAAAGAACAGAGTTTGGAGTAGGAGGTTTGTTGGTTGGGGTGTATGACAAAAAGAAAGATGAATTCGTGACGATTTCGCGAGTCGGAACAGGACTAACAGATGAAGAGTTTAGAAAAGTAAACGAAATTGGGAAAAAGTTAAAGCTAGGCAAAAAACCGGCTAGAGTTAATTCCAAAGTTGAGCCGAGTTATTGGGTGGAGCCGAAGGTAGTTTTGGAAATTTACGCGGATGAAATTACCAGATCGCCAATGTATACCGCGGGATGGGATCCCGATACCGGATCAGGATTCGCACTGCGGTTTCCGCGTCTGGTTAAATTTCGTGAAGAGGACAAGCGGCCGGAAGACGCTACAACAGTACAGGAAATAGAAAAAATGTATAAACTTCAGTATAAGAAGAAATAGTTTGCGGTCCTCGACTAAAGTCTGCGGGCCTAAAGCAGCAATACTGTAAGAAAAAATAATTACACTCTAGACACATATAAATCTTTTCTTTAAATTAAATTGGTATGAATCTCGCAAGAGTTGCGGCGACTATAAAAGTTAGCGAACAGGATTTGAGGGAAGTTCTTGAATATATTGAGAAATTCTGGCCAAAATTAATTCGTAATAATCCCGAGGATGCCGGGACTTTAATTGGTCTTCCTAACCCCTATGTAGTGCCAGCAGGAAGCGAATTTTTCCAGGAGATGTATTACTGGGACAGTTACCCTGTAATCTTAGCGCTTCTTAACCATAAGAAATATTCAAAGCTTGCAATTGGAATGGTAGAGAACCTTTTGTATCTGATTGACAGGTTTGGAATTATTCCAAACGCTACTCGTTTTTATTTTTTAGCCCGTTCCCAGCCACCACTTTTATCTCACTCAATCTGGCATGTTTATGAAAAAACCGGTGATAGAATGTGGCTAGAGGAAGCTGTCTCAAAAGTCGAATACGAATACAAGAATGTTTGGTACAACAATGTGCATCCAAATTATAGGAGAGTATACAAAGATTTATCGCGTTATTACGATATAAATGTGTTAGATGATCTTGCCGAAGCCGAGAGTGGGTGGGATATGACCTCAAGATATAGCGGTAAATGTCTTGATTATTTGCCTGTTGATCTTAACTGTCTTCTGTATGTTTATGAGAAAGACTTAGCAAATATTTACAAGATTCTAAATAATACAAAAAGGGAAAAGTTTTATAAAAAGAGAGCTAAAAAGCGAGCCGAAACTGTACGGGAGATTATGTGGAGTGACCAGGCGGGTTATTTTTACGATTTCAATTTTGTTAGAGAATCACAAAGTCATGCTTTGACAATTGCGGGAATTTACCCAATGACTGTGGGAATTGCAACAAAAGATCAGGCTAAGAGAATTGTGGGAATGGTCGAGGACAGATTGCTTAAGAAATATGGTGTAGTGCAGAGCGAAAAATTTGTGGAAAATAAACAATGGGATTGGCCAAATGGTTGGGCATTGATGCAACTTAGAATTATTGAAGGTTTGATGGCGTACGGTTACGACGAGTTAGCACTAGAAATAATTAAGAGATGGTTAAAAATAAATATTAAACTTTTCCGTGAGAGCGGGAAATTATGGGAAAAATATGATGTTGTCCACGGTAGAATTGGAATGGCAGACCGGTATCCTACACAGCACGGATTTGCTTGGACGAATGCCTGTTTTCTGCTGCTTCTCGACATTACTGAGCAAGCGGGAGAGGGAGATTTGGATGTTGAAAAGAGTCACAGAGGGAAAATTACTCTGGCGCCCGCGTTTTAGAATTTATTTTCGCTTCGCGAAAACGCCGCCAAAAATTGAATATTTGGGCGGGGATGAAGCGAAGGGAAAACATACTTCCGAGGAAGTTCGGAGTTTAAACCAAAGCCGAATGATTTGATAAGTGAAAACCGAGGGTTCTTAACCCTCGGAAGTTTATTTAAACATATTTAATTGACAACGATTCTCTATTGGGTCAAAATGGTTGCGATTTGCAATCATCATGAAATTTGTCGCCCCACTTCGTCCCGCGAAGCGGGACTTCGTGGGGTAAACTGATCTATATGAAGTTCGTAGCAGACTTACACTTACATTCCAAATATTCACGCGCCGTTTCAGGGCAGATGAATCTTTCAAATATGTCAGTGTGGGGTAAAATGAAGGGTATAAACGTTTTAGCTACAAGCGATTTTACGCACCCATTTTGGTTTGAGCAGTTAAAAAACGAACTGGAAGATACAGGCAAAGGCCTGTATCAACTCAAAACAATAAACAGTAAACAAGAAACTGAAGTTTATTTCTTGTTAAGTTGCGAGATTTCTTCGATTTACAGCCAAGACGGGAAATCTCACAGGATTCACAATTTAGTATTGTTTCCTTCTTTAAAATCTGTAGAAAAATTCAATGGCGAGCTGAGGAATCGCAAAGTAAATGTGAGATCTGACGGCAGACCGATTGTCGGAATAAGTTCAAGGGACTTACTCGAAATAGCTTTGAGTGCAGATGAAAAAGTTTTGTTTATTCCGGCTCATATTTGGACTCCATGGTTTTCTCTTTTTGGTTCGATGTCAGGGTTTGATAGTTTAGAGGAATGTTTCGGTGATTTGGCAGATAAAATCTATGCAGTTGAAACAGGTTTATCCAGTGATCCTGCTATGAACTGGCGTGTTGGCAATTTGGATTCACGAGCGATAGTTTCTTCTTCCGATGCTCACAGCCTTGAAAAAATCGGTAGAGAGGCTACGGTTTTTGAAGCGGAGGAAGTGAGCTACGATAGCATCTACCATGCCATCGTAGGGATATCAGGTCGTCAGGTAGTCAGGTCGTCAGGAAATAAAAAACCCGATAGCCCGAATACCCGAATACCCGATAACCCGGGATCGAAGATCGCATTTACAATAGAATTTCACCCGGAAGAGGGGAAGTATCACTACACGGGGCATAGGGATTGCGATTTTAGTCAGTCCCCGGAAGAAACAAAGAAAAATGGCGACAGATGCCCAGTTTGCAGTCGACCTTTAACAGTAGGTGTGATGCATAGAGTAGAGGACCTAGCTACTCGAGAAGAAGATGTGGAAAGGATTGATAAAAACGGAGTGAGGTGGGTTAAGTCGAAGGCGGATCGACCGCCTTATGTTTCGCTTGTACCACTCGCGGAGATTATCGCAGAAGTGGAAAATTCAGCCATAAAAACCAAGAAAGTTTTCGACCAATATCAAACTCTGGTTAATAATTTGGGCAGCGAATTTAATGTTCTCTTGAAAGCGGATATTAGTGAAATTTCTAAATATGCTTATCCAAAAGTTGCTGAAGGAATAGACAAAGTAAGAAGGGGAGATATTAAAATCGATCCGGGTTATGACGGAAAATTCGGAGAAGTAAAGATTTGGAGCACAGATAGTAAAACTCAGGCTAAAGAATCAGAAGTAAGCGATGAATCGCAGCTTAATTTGTTTGCATAAATAATTGCAGCAAAAGAAAGGGGTGATAAGATAAAAATGTCCAGCAGTGATCAAAACCGAAACTTGGTTGCAGCTATGGCTTATTTACTTTTTTTTGTTACCGGAATTGTAATTCTTATGGTAGAGCAAGAAGATAAATTTGTAAGGTTTCATGCGATGCAATCAACTTTAGTATTTGGTGGATTATTTATTCTCAACTTGGTTTTTCAAATTGGTCTGGATCCTATTGCGATAATCGGTTTTCTAGGATCATTAGTGGGAGCTTTAATTTCAATAGTCGCCGTTGTGATTTGGCTGGTATCAATGATAAAAGCTTATCAAGGCCAAATGCTTAAATGGCCGATTGTAGGTAAATTAGCAGAAAATTGGGTAAAGTAAATGGTTTTTGCCGACAGGCATGAAGCTGGCGAAATTCTGGCGCGCAAGCTTGCAAAAAGTAATCTTGATCCTTCCAAAACATTAATTATCGCTATCCCCCGAGGTGGAATTTTAGTAGCAGAAGAAATTGCCACTTCTCTAAATGCACCCTTAACTGTTTTAGTTGTAAAAAAATTAGGTGCTCCTGCAAATCCCGAACTGGCAATAGGTGCAACTGCATCTTTTGGAAAACCTGTTCTCGACAGGTGGTTAATGCGAGATCTAGATGTTTCTCAAGAATATATAAAAAAAGAAGTTGCGACGAAGAAAAAAGAGGCAAAGGCGCGCGAAAAGTTTTTGAACATTGAAATTCAAATTGAAAAATTTAAAGGAAAAACGGCGATTGTCGTAGATGATGGACTTGCGACGGGGCAGACTGCAAAAATGGCTGCAAAGGTTTTAAAGCAATTCAAAGTTTCAAAGCTAATTTTAGCTGTTCCTTGCGCAGCGCCTAGTGTGATTAATGGATTGAAAAAAGATTATGACGAAGTAATATGCCTTGAAGTTAGCAGTGAATTCATGGCTGTTGGGCAGTTTTATCGAGACTTTTCACCGGTTGAAGACGAAGAAGTTAAGAAGATATTAAATAGCAAAAATTAAATATAAAATATACAATTCAAAGATACTGACTTTAAAGGGCAAAAGAAAGAAATAATATTTACTTTGTATTTTTGATTTTTAATGTTTAATATTTGATATATTAATGAAACTAATGGTTGGTTTGGGAAATCCCGGCAAAAAGTACGCGCATACTCGACATAATTTTGGTTTTACAGTTATTGATGAGTTTACAAAAGAACATGGTCTTTTGTGGAGATACAACCCCGACTGGATTGCCTACTTTATCAAAACCGAGGAGTTTGTGCTTCTAAAGCCGGCTACTTTTATGAATAAGTCAGGTACCTCGGTAGCAGCTGCCGCGCGTTTTTACAGAATAGATAAAAAGGATGTTTTAGTAATTCATGATGAATTAGATTTACCCCTTGGTAAGATTCGAATATCTTTTGATAGCTTGTCTGCAGGACACAAGGGAGTTGATTCGATTATTGAAGCTCTGAGCGGGGTTGAGTTTGGAAGATTAAGGCTAGGAATCGGCCCCACTTCGTCCCGCGAAGCGGGACTTCGAGGGGTAAAGGGGCCAAATGATGCTGAAAAATTCGTACTTCGGGAGTTTACAAAAGAGGAACAGAAAAAACTGCAAGAAGTTAGCAAAATTGCGATCGAAGCCTTAAATTCATATTTGGCGGACGGAATTGACATGGCTATGAATAGGTTCAATTAGGTCGATGGGCAGGTAGGTAAGTAGGATGGTGGGTAGTTTTAGAGAAGAAGTTTATAAGATGGTTAGACGAGTTCCAAGAGGTAAAGTTACTACTTATGGAGAGATTGCAAGAATGATTCACCTCCGAGGTGAAAAATTCTCACACCTCGGAGGTGGTAATCTGTCAAGGCAAGTCGGTTGGGCGCTGCACCAGAATCGCGATTCCAATACCCCGTGTCATAGAGTAGTCGACAGAAATGGTCGTTTAGCTCCTAATTTTGCTTTTGGTGGAGCGGTTGAGCAGAAGAGAAGGCTTGAAGTTGAGGGTGTAAATTTCAGCGATGAAATTCATGTAGATCTTAAGAAAAACATATGGTGAATGAGCTAGAAAAACCACCATGGGAGCTACAAAGGTTCAGGGCAGGTAGCTGGACACCGGAAATTATGGCGGGTGCAATTTTGGCGTTAAA
>MFBV01000041.1:16295-27356 GCA_001776505.1 Candidatus Curtissbacteria bacterium RIFCSPLOWO2_02_FULL_40_11
TCGAAGTATCTTCGTGCTCATAATTCGAATTTATTACACCGGATGGAAGAGTCTCCTTTTGGATGGCGAGGAATAGTAAAGTTAGCTGGATTTGATCCCCAAGTAGAGGCAAAAGGAAGTTTTGGCCCAAGGAAAATTTATACTTATGTTAAGAGTTAAATTGTTAATTTCTGGAAGTGTTCAGGGCGTATTTTTTCGACAATCTGCGAAACTGGAAGCGGAAAAGTTGGGGATAGTAGGGTGGGTAAAAAATAGAGACGATGGTAATGTCGAGGCGATGGTTGAAGGAGAAAAGGCGAAAATTGCGGAGTTTATCAAATGGTGCAAAAACGGCCCGCCATTTGCAAAAGTTGAAAAGGTTGAAGTTGAAGAACAAAAAGGAGCAGAAGGTTTTAGTGAATTCTCAATTCAGGATTAAATAGAGTATAATTCTTCATTTAACGATGGGAGACAGACTTAATAGCCGAGAAATACCCGGTGGCGGTATTGAAATCATTTCGCTGCCATACGAACAAGGACCATGTGGTGGTGTATGGAGGATATTGAAAATCGCAGACGTAGCACTAGAGGAAATTAGTGGTCGTGAACCTCTATATACAAATCATGATCTAGTACACAATGTGCCGTTAATGGAGGAGTATAGAAGTAAAGGCTTAGTTGTATTTCATAACAATTGGCAATTAGTACCAGATCAATCAAAGGCTTTTGTAATTCCTTCAGCTCATGGCGTAGGGCCAGATTTTTTTGTAAATGCTCAACGCAAAGGTTGCATTGTTTTAGAAGATTCCACTTGTCAGTTAGTAAAAAAAGTTGAATATCGGGCAAAAGCCGCAGTAGCAAATGGTTATCACATATTGTACATAGGTAGCTTACTAAAAAATGGAGATTTACATCCAGAACCTGATGGGATTAGAAGACATATGTCGCCAGAGGCGATCGATATTTTAATAAAACCAGAAGATATAGGTGAACTAAACTTTGAAGAAAATCAGCGCTTAATGATACTAACACAGACTACATTATCGCGTACTGAAACAGACGATTTTGTAAATATTATTAAATCTCGATGGCCTTGGGTGGAAGTAAAGGATGATATATGCTACGCAACTGATAACAGACAGTTGGCCGTTAGTGAATTATTGAGTAAATATGGCGATGTTGATTTGCTATTGGTTGTAGGTTCAGAACATAGCCATAATTCTCAAGAATTGTTAAAAATTGGGTTAAAGAAAGATATTCAGTCATACGCCTTCGACGATCCAAACAAACTGGATCCCAGCTGGTTGATTGGGAAAAAGCACCCTATTGTTACGTCTGGTGCATCTGTGATTACGCCATATGTAGACCAACTGTTAGAAAGGCTAATTACGTTTGCACCCTCAGCGCAAGTGGTTTACGAAGATCCTGTGTCTGACGAGAATCTTGAATTGGTCTTTAAATATCAGGAAGAAGAGATTAGACAAAAAATTAGAGAAAAATATGCGATCTAAAGTTGTTCTGGTTGATCGGCAAGATAGAGAAATAGGCTATTCCGATTTAGAATCTAGCCATCAAGGTAAGGGTAAGAGACACCGGGCGTTTGTGACTTTGCTTTTTGATTCCAAAAATAGGGTACTTTTGCAAAGAAGAAAACATAAACTTTTTGACGGGCTTTGGGATTTTACGGCTATTTCTCACCCGATCCGAATAAACGGGCGAACAGAATCATATCAGCAGGCTTCTGATAGGGCTCTTAAAAAGGAGATGGGAATTGGTCATGTTTCTATTAAAAAAAACGGGGGATTTAATTATTTTGCAAAAGACGGGGAAAATTGTGAGAATGAATATTGTGCTGTCTTAACAGGACAATATGGTGGAAAATTTTCGCCTAGCAGCGAGGAAGCTTATGAAGCAAAATGGATTGATGCCAATGACTTTTTGATAGATATCAAGGAAAACCCAAATAAATATACTCCCTGGTCTGTTAAAGCTATTAAATTCCTTCGAAAAAATATATAATTGTCATTATCCCCTCGAGGGTTTTTTAGATGAAAAACGGTAAAACAAACGGAAAATCTCCAAACGGCAGGAATAAATCGCCGTTTACAAAAGACATAATTCTTCCTAAGCACATTGTATTAATTCCAGATGGCAACCGCAGGTGGGCAAAAGAACATGGTTTACCAACGCAAGAAGGCCACCGCAGAGGTTTTGAGCAGGCAATGGAAGTAATGAGGGCTGCGGAGAAGTGGGGTATTAAGTATTTTACAATTTGGGCTTTTTCTACCGAGAATTGGAACCGTACTAAACTTGAGGTTTCCTATCTCATGCGTCTTTATAAACAAATGCTTACCAAACATTTAATGGAATTTATAGAAAGCGGAGTAAAAGTGCTTCATTTGGGAAGACGTGACAGGATTCCGGGGTTTTTGAAAAAGGTTATAGACGAGGTTATTAAAAAAACTGCCAAAAATAATAGATTGGTTTTGAATATTGCTCTTGATTATGGCGGTAGAGACGAAATTGTGCGGGCTGTAAAAAAGATAATTCGGCAGGGAAAAGACCCTAATAAACTTACCGAACAAGAATTTAAAAAATATCTGGATACCAACGGAACGCCGGAGCCTGATTTAATAATCAGGACTTCAGGAGAACAAAGAATATCCGGTATGATGCCGTTTCAGGCTGCATACGCAGAATATTATTTTGAGAAAGGACATCTGCCGGATTTCACAACTCAAAAGCTTAAAAAAGCGATTTTAGATTACTCCGCAAGACAGCGCAGGTTTGGTACTTGAATTACTTTTAGTCTATAATTAAGTTGATGTCTACAACATTAGAGAGAGATCGCATGGATGCACAAACAGACTACTTATCTAATCCCAGAGAGACATTAGAAACATTGGCTAATTTACACCGTCAGGCTGGAATGCGTCCGGAACAGTCAGACCAACTTGCCGAAATTCTGAAAGTGGTTGGTGATGTCACAAATCAATTGGATCGACAAGAAGAGAATTCTACGGTAACTGAAGTTGCTTCCAAAGCTGCGTGATAAAGAAGTTTGAAAATTCTCCATACGCTCGTAAAATCGAAAAACCATGGGGTTGGGAAATTCACTGGGTTCCGGATGACAAGCCCTATATGGGTAAAATCCTACATATTAATGCGGGAGCCAGATTGTCGCTTCAAAAACATGATAAAAAAGTTGAGAGTTGGTGGCTTTCGACAGGTAGAGCGATGCTGATAATTGAAAATAACAAAGGGGAACTTGAAGAGATTGAGATGAAGCGTGATGTAGGTTACAGCTGCAATGTAAACCAAAAGCATAGGCTTAAAGGGATTACAGATTGCGATATCGTGGAAGTTTCCACTGCGGAAATTGGAACGACCTTTCGACTTGAAGATGATTACGATAGATCTGGGAGGAACGAGGATGCAAAAGAAAGAGAGTTGAGGAATCGAGGAAAGGCATAATTGTCATTGCGAATGGCAACGACCATGTGGCAATCTAAAACGAGCATAGATTGCTTTGCGGAGTTTATACTGAGCGAAGCGAATGTGCTCGCAATGACAGCATTTTTAATATGACAGATTATTCTGCAAAGCGTTACGGTCCAAGGCTTAATGAAATGATGAAGGATGTTTTGATGGAGCCGGATGTGCATGGTCCGGAAGCGCATTACCATATGGTGCGTGGAGGAAAGGATTTAAGAAATATTACGATTTGGGAAAGTGGCAAAGTAGGCAAAGAATATATTAAAACCTATGGTCACTATCATGTAGGTGCTATTTCGGAAACGTATTGGATTGTTTATGGCGAAGGGATTACGATAGCTCAGAAAAGAATGGCAGGTAGCGATGGAGAGCCTATTGATGATGAGATTGAAGAGATCAGAATAGTTAAGGTCAAGATGGGTGATGCCGTTTATATGCCTAGAGGATGGGCACATGCGGCGGTCAATATCGGCAAAACATTTTTCGTAACAGCAGACGATAGCCCTGTGAATTTTGAAGATGTAGAGCCTTCATCTTTGCCGGGACATGCAGACTACGAGCCGATAAAGAAAATGCGTGGAATGGCATATTATATAGTTGAGGAGCACGGCGAGCCAACTCTAGTCAAAAACCCAGCTTACAAAAAAGTTCCGGATGCAGAAATAGAGGATTGGCGACCTGAGTTTGCTAAAAAAGAATAGCTTTTACTGATAAATTGACTTTGAGAGTATAATGAGTTTGTAAATTTGAGGTAAATTTTATGGCAGGTGAAAGAGAAACAACGGCTGAAATGTTAATAAGACATGGGAGTGAGTTAATGTTAAGAAAAAATGAGTATGAGTTTATGCAGTTATGCATTAAACAAGAGAGTGAACGTAGGCGTTTTTTTGTTGATCAAGCAGGAAGATTAAATGAGGTAGGTTACGACTGGGAATTACCGGAACAATTTCGATTAAATCATGTTTATACAGACAAAGGGTTTGTAATAGAAGAAAAATCTGATGACGAATTACGGCATGGTGAGAGTAGTATCATTCTGGTTCCAGAAAGAGGCTTAGTTGATGTTAATGCTTCTGGCCAGGTGACTGATTATCCAATTGATTGGAAAACCAGTCGAGAGTTTTTTCAAAACGTTGAGGCTCGTGTTACAGAAATATTAACCAGTCTTCAAGCTGTTAAAGTTCCAGCTTAATTTCAATACTAGTGTCATTGCGAGGAATCCTGTTTTGTCATTCCGAGCGAACGAAGTGAGCGTGGGAATCTTAATATAGATTGCCGCGTCGTCACGTTCAGTTATATGAACGTGACTCCTCGCAATGACATACGAGTTCTGGGTTGATTAGCATAACGACTTTTTTAAAGATTAGTTTAAAGGATCTCGTTGTACAGATCCTTTAACTTGGGGTTAGCTTTCTTAATTAATCCATCCTTTTTCCCTCGAGACCAACTTTTAATTTGTTTTTCTCTCTCGATTGCGGAGATTGGGTCGGAGAACGTTTCGAAATAAATGAGATCGTGAACTTTATACTTTTTACTAAATCCTTCAACTAAATTTTGTTTGTGTTCCCACACTCTTCTTCTAAGATTGCTGGTTACACCAACGTAGATTACGTTTCTTTTAAAATTGCTCAGGATATAGATATAATACGCTTTATGCATGAAACAGATTATATCAATAAGATTGCCACGTCCTTCGACAAGTCATTCGACTCTGAGGGGCGAGCCCTCAGGACATTCGACGGTGAGCGCTCAGTCGAACCGCTCAGACTCAAAGAGCTCAGGACTCGCAATGACGGAAGGAGGGAAGTATGTGCGGAATATTTGGGTATGTTTCAAGTAACAGGAAACAAGTAACAGGAAACCCGCTTCGTTCGCGAAGCGAGGCGAGCAAGAAACTTAAAAACGCAGCACAAATAGTATTTGAAGGTTTAAAGAGGCTGGAGTATAGAGGTTATGATTCGTGGGGGATTGCAGTCAAAGTCGACAGTCCCCACTTCGCTAAAGCTTCGAGGGGCAAGCAAAGTGGAAAGTCAGAGTTAAAAGTCGAAAAGCATGTTGGTGCAATTAGCGAATTAAAGCATCACTCATCACTCACTCGTCCTGAGCTCATCGAGTCTGAGACTCTCAGAGTCGAACGACGAAGTCGAAGGATCACTCCCGCCTCATTACTAGCTTTAGGCCACACCCGTTGGGCAACGCATGGAGGAGTGACCGAGGTTAATGCTCATCCGCACCTTGATTGCAATGGGGAAATTGCGGTTGTCCACAATGGCATTGTCGAGAATTTCCAAACAATTAAAGAGGAACTGGTAAAAAAAGGCCACAAGTTTGTTTCCCAAACGGATACAGAAGTAATTGGGCATTTGATCGAAGAAAATCTTAAGAAGAGTAAATTCGTTGATTCTTTCCGTTTTGCATTTAAGAGACTAACTGGATTGAATGCGGTTCTTGCTATGTACGCTGATTCCGGGGAGTTGATCGCTGCAAAAACCGGTTCACCACTGGTAATTGGAGTAGGAAATGAGGAGAATTTTGTAGCTTCGGATACGACAGGAATAATCAAACACACCAAAAGAGTTGTTTTTTTGGATGATGGTCAAATGGTTATTTTGGAGAAAGATCTGAAACTAATCGATATTTACGATGGAAAGGTGATAAGGCCAGAAATAATTACTCTTAAATGGAAGTTCGAAGATGTAGAGAAGGGAAATTTTTCCCATTTTTTTCTCAAAGAAATATACGAACAGCCACACGTTTTGAGAAATATCGCTAATTCCAATGGACAAATACAAAAAATGGCAAGCCTTGTCGAAAATGCCTTCGGGACATTCTTCGTTGCCTGTGGTTCGGCTTCCTATGCGGCACTTGCCGGAACCTATCTTTTTTCAAGACTTGCCAAAAAGCACGTAAATTTTGCAATCGGGTCTGAATTTAACTATCTGGAGGATTATATAGGGAAGGGCAGTCTAGTGATACCAATTTCACAAAGCGGAGAATCAGTGGATGTTATTCAGCCGGTTATTCGCGCAAAAGAAAAAGGAGCTAAAGTTGCAGCTATTGTTAATGTTTTGGGGTCGACCTTATACAGGCTGGCGGATCACAAACTGCTTCTTGCGTCTGGGCCTGAAAAAGCAGTCGTTGCTACCAAAAGTCTTACTGCAATGGTGGCCGTTTTAATACTTATTACCTACTGTTTGATCAAAAAGCAGAAAGAAGGGCGACTTTTACTTTTAAGAGCAGCTGAGGATGTGAAGTCAGTTTTGGAAGAAAGATATGCAAGTAAGATTAAAAAAGTAGCTAAAAAGTTGAAAAATAAAGAGCACGTTTTCATAATCGGCAGAGGGTTATCATATGCGACAGCACTAGAGGCTACTTTGAAACTAAAAGAGGCTTCATATATTCATGCCGAAGGATTCGCAGGGGGAGAATTAAAGCATGGTGTGATTGCACTCATTGAAAAAGGCACACCTTGTATTGTTTTTGCTCCAAACGATGAAACTTATGATGAGATAATTTCCAACGCTGCGGAAATTAAAGCGCGCGGTGGGTATATTATCGGTATTGGTCCAAAAAATAATGAAATCTTTGATGATTTTTTGGAAACCGGAGATTTGTCGGAAGCCACAATGATTTCGCAGATTGTTGTTGCCCAAATGCTTGCGTATTATATTGCCATTGAGAAAGGGATTAATCCGGACATGCCTCGTAATCTTGCCAAAAGTGTAACGGTTAAGTGACACTTAGTGTCATTCTGAACGAAGTGAAGAATCTGTAATGAAATCTTATTTTGTTTATATCCTGACTAATAAATCGAACAAGGTTTTGTACACGGGTATAACGAATGATTTAAGAAGGAGAATATTTGAACACAGAAACAAACTGATTGAAGGATTTTCCAAAAAGTATAACTTGGTCAAATTGGTTTACTTTGAAGAATTCAGTAATATTAATGATGCTATTTATGCTGAAAAGAAAATTAAAGGTTGGCTAAGAGTAAAAAAGCTAGCTTTGATAAATTCTTTAAACCTTAAATGGAAGGATTTAGGTGAGGAGATCCTTCGCTGAATGCTCAGGATGACAAGAACTACAAACCCAAAGCTTGGTGCAAAGGAACTGCGGGCAAGTCAACCAGTTGAGGCGGATTTAAAAAAAATCAAACGAAGGCAAATATATATAATTTGTGACAATATTTTGGATGCTTACAATATCGGCTCGATTTTTCGGCTAGCGGATGCGGTGGATGCTGCGAAAATTTATTTATGCGGGCAAACGCAAACGCCCCCATATCACAGAATTGCAAAAGCTGCTGTAGGGACAGATAAATGGGTCCCGTGGGAGAAGGTTGAGAGCGCAGTTGAGGCTATAAAGAGAGTCAAGAGTCGAGAGTCAAAGTGTAAAGTGTTTGCAATTGAACAAGGTAAAGGCAGTGTGGACTATCGTAAAGTGGAATTTAAAGAACCGGTCGCATTTGTAATAGGCCATGAGACGACAGGAGTTTCAAGAAGTGCTATTAAAGAAGTGGATGAAATGATAGAAATTCCAATGTTTGGAGTGAATAAGAGTTTGAACGTCGTTATTAGTCTGGCGATAATTTTGTATAAATCTATTTGATGGTTCAAACTTTTGCGGTGCTCGCTTCGCTGTGCGCCTAAAGAGTTTAAATGTTGTATTGAGTTTAGCAATAGTTTTGTCGAAAATTATTTAGATAAGTGGATTAAGGATTTGTTATTGTATAACTGACGTAGTCAGCGCTGGTGCATGTGTCAGTTGCATCTGCGTCAGAATCATTAACATTTTCTAAACAGGCACGAATTGAGTAACTATTGCATCCGGCTACATTACTTCCATCACCATTAATATCGGTGTCACAAGTAGCGCCGCTTACATCATAGAGGTAATCAGTTGCACCTTCTGGATCTGTAGGAAAATCTTTTAAGTAAATTACATCTAACGCTGGGTCAAAACTTGCCGGCACAGTTAAATCGCATGTTAAAGGAGCTCCGGGACAATCAGGATACCATGCGGAACCGCGCGTATCCCCTTGATAAAGCTGTAAGGCTTTTTTAAATGCGTCCAGATCTGTTTTGCGTCTACTGTCTCTGGCTTTTTGCTGAGTGGTTCCAAATGTAGCAATTATGATAGTAATTAAAATGGCGATGATGGAGATGACTACTAAGAGTTCGATGAGGGTAAACGCTTTGGATTTACGCCGAATGGTAAATGGTAAATGGTAAATGGAGAGTATTCTATTGACTATACTCGATTCACGATTAACTTTTTCGTCGGGCATTAACTTAAGATTAACTTCGTTGACATAAGGTGTCAAGGCTTGTAGAATAATCATCGACTTTAGAAGATATCCGGAGATTAAATTTAACTTGAGCAAATGGAGAAAATCGAATTGCACATTTCCAAATTTTCTAGCTGTTTTTTCTAAAGTCTCAATTTTAAATTTGAAATTTGTCCGCCGGATTTTACTTTAAGTCTTTTCAGTATTATTCATACACGACTTAAAGTTAAAGAGCAATCTAAGGCGGACTTCGTCGAGTCTGACTCGACTCGCTCTTTAACAACTGAAAAGTAAACATATACCATCTTTTCAGTTAGCGCGAGTGCAAATGAATCTTGCCCGCCTAATCTTACTTCAAGTCTTTACAGTTCTATTCGAACACGACTTGAAGAGCGATTATTGGTGGGCTGCGAGGCTCATTGCATTCGCCTCTTGAAAAGTGGTACCCAAAGTTAGGTAATTGGGCAATCGGGCAACTAGGCAGTCGGGTTCTTCCTGATAACCTGGAATCCTGAAAACCTGATAACCTGAATAAATTCCATAGAGTTTACAGATTGAACTTTTAAAAATCGGAAATTTTACTTGCCCCACTATTCTTACCTCTCGCCTTACCTACTATTCGTAGCGCGGCTCGAGGTGCGAATTTTGAGGGGCTGCATAAATCGAAGATTTATTTGAGAGTTTGATCCTAGCTCAGGATGAACGCTGGCGGCGTGCCTTAGGCATGCAAGTCGAACGCCCAGCCCTTTTTGGGTTTTATCTGATAAAATTGCGAATGTGTATTACGTATATGTTTTAAAAAGCCAAAAGTGGAATAAGCCTTACATAGGTGTAACTGCTGATCTTCGAAAAAGATTTAAAGATCATAATAACAAGCAAAACAAATCAACTAAATACGGAATTCCATGGAAGGTAATTTACTATGAAGCTTTTTTAGACAAGTCAGACGCGATAAAACGAGAATTAGATTTGAAAAAGCATGGCAGTGCATTAGGCTTTTTAAAACGAAGAATCAAAAATAGTCTGGATAAAATTTGAAAAGGGCTGGGAGTGGCGGAAGGGTGAGTAACGCGTGGGAACGTACCCTTTGGTAGAGAACAGCTCGCCGAAAGGCGGGGTAATACTGTATAACCTCAGGGTTTCACCCTGAGAATTTCTAATTTCTAATATCTAATTTCTAAACTCCACTACGCTAAAGCTTCGAGGAGCAGGCAATTTGCTTGCCCATCCGTAGCTTTTCAAAGCGAAGGAGGGTTTAGGATTTAGTGTTTGAGATTTCGAATTTCTCAGAGTGAAGCTCTGAGAAAAGGGCTTAACCGCCCGCCGAAGGAGCGGCCTGCGTCTTATCAGCTTGTTGGTGGGGTAAAGGCTTACCAAGGCGATGACGAGTAGCTGGGCTGAGAGGTCGGCCAGCCACAATGGAACTGAGACACGGTCCATACACCTACGGGTGGCAGCAACCGGGAATCTTGGACAATGGGCGAAAGCCTGATCCAGCGACGCCGCGTGGGGGAAGACGGCCTTCGGGTTGTAAACTCCTTTTGTGGTCCATAATGGACCAAGAATAAGCACCTGCCAACTACGTATCGGTAATCAATTTTGAACAAGCAAAGCTCGATTCAAAATTGGAAAGAATGTATCACCTTAAAAATATGGTGCGTAGTATAAACCTCACTATATGCTGGAAACTCTGGTTAATGCAAAGATACCTAAACGGTGACAATTCTTTGCCAACCCAAGAAGATTACGGCTGATCGTAACGGGTTGTCAGACAATCAGCAGGAAACCCTCCTTCGCATGAAACTTCGGAGGGGATCCTCAGAGACTACACGTGAGGCCAGGTACCATACGGTATCTGGATGATATAGTCCACGCTGCATGGTGACATGCAGAAACGAGCCAGCCCCGTACAAACTTTAGTATTAATCAATACTGGGTAGTTTCGGGAACTGGTTCGCGCAACGTACGATTAACTGAAATTTAAGCAGATAGTTTGTACGGGGCCAGCAGCCGCGGTGATACGTAGGGTGCAAGCGTTATCCGGATTTACTGGGCGTAAAGGGTTGCGTAGGCGGTTTATTAAGTCAATATTCAAATCTCTCCGCTTAACGGAGAATCGGGTTTTGATACTGATAGACTTTGAGTCTTGGAGGGGTAGCCGGAACTTGCAGTGGAGCGGTGAAATGCGTTGATATTGCAAGGAACACCAATGGCGTAGGCAGGCTACTGGTCAAGTTCCTTCACGGGAACCCTGAGGTCCGTTCAGGACCGAAGGGACTGACGCTGATGCACGAAAG
>MFBV01000042.1:0-12000 GCA_001776505.1 Candidatus Curtissbacteria bacterium RIFCSPLOWO2_02_FULL_40_11
GAATATGTTACAAACTATTTACTCGAGAGAGGAGGACAACCGTTCTCTATCTAGGGTGCCAGTACAAGGATTTGATTACACTCGTCATGGAGTGTATTATCCTACTGGTGTAGGCATAAGTCAAAAATTTCCAAAAATTTTTGACAAGTTTTATTTTACCCATTTTTTCAAAGAAGCGGATTTAAACAAAGCACTTTGTACTAGAAAAACGAGCTCCCTTGAACCCTTGTTTCAAAAATCGAGTTGAGTCCATGCATTTGGTAAAATTACGCTTGAAGCGTGAATAATTCAAAAGTTCTAAACCAAGGGGTTAAGTACGGTTATTATATTTTCGAACCCTTAGATGGATATAGGGTATCAGCCTCAAAGGACCTTGTAAAACGCTTAGAAGAACTTGGCTTCCGATATGAGCTGTTTGAGGGTGGAGGTGGGGGCGAGAGCAAGGAAGTAATCCATCAAATAATTGCTCATTTGACAGTAGATGATTTTTGGCTAGGAGTTTTTTCGAGCCTGTTAGCAAGTCGAATTGAAAAAGTACTAACGTCACTGTTTAAATGGTATCAGGCAAATCGAATTAAAGGTTCTACAATCAGGCAGGTCGTCACTATTACAATTAAAAAAAACAAGAATCTCGATGTTTATTCAATAGATTTCGATATTGTTAAAAAACACTCTCACAAAGAAATTCTAGAAAAAATAAAAAAAGCGCGAAAATGAGGATTTACGGGGGGACGTCAGTAGAAGGATATTATATGAATATAACAGGCCACATTAAGAGTGAGGTAGGTGCTGCTGCTGACGAGTACATTTTAAATGTAGATACCGATGAATATGTTGAGTATCTTTTCGATAGATTTTCTCTTCAGCCCATATTGAAAGATGAAAAAAGAAAAGTTTCGCTGGAAAGGCTAAAAAGATGGAGGGATATAAGCGAAGATTTTTATACTCAAGCAGGAAGAGTTGAAGTTGAACAATTCAAAATAGGCTATCCAATACTCGTAAATGATAAAACTGTTGAGGTTTTCGGTCTTGATTGGGGGCTTGCGTTTAGTGCCCATGACTGGACCTTGGATCAATCAGGCGGACATATCTTTGCAATGGTTGACAAAACTACAACATCAGTACAAGACGAAATTAAGCTTATTGATAGGGTTATATCAAACAAAAACATTTTAATAGAAGATAAAAATCCTCAACTTAAAGAAACTATAAAACGCATAGTGGAGGATAGAAAGAAAAAAGTCTCAGAGGATTTTGAGGATTTTGAAAAACTGGTAAAAGAGATAGACATACCTCTCGAAGTTATTAAAAAAGATGCTATAAAGGAAATAAGTTTCGGTGTAAAACCAGAGATTAAAAGTTTAGTTCCACCCAAAGCTAACCCAAAAGAAAAATATGTATTAGATAGGCAAAAAGTTTTAACAATTGCCGAAATTGTCGATAACGTTGCAAAAAACTTTGAGGCCGCTCCAAAAAGTTACAATAACTTTGAGGAGGAAAGGCTCAGGGATATTATCTTATCTTCGCTTAATTCCGTGTTTTCTGGTAGAGCAACCGCTGAGACGTTTAGAAATAGAGGGAAAACGGATATTTATTTGAATATAGAAAAGGGTTGCATTTTAGTTATCGAGTGCAAATGGTGGAATGGAAAAGGGACTTTGGATGAAGCAGTTGATCAATTATTCAGATACTTGACCTGGAGAGAGAATTATGGGGTCATCATTTTATTTTCTAAGAATAAGGGGTTTTCCAATGTATTGGATACAGTTGCTAGCACGTTAAAAAATAACCAAAGTTATAGTAGCGGATTTCAAGTAACATCACAATCAAATTTTATGTCAAATCACACATTCCCAGACGATAGTGAAAAAATTGTAGAAGTTCATACACTCGCTTATAATCTCTATAGTGGTTCAGCGAATAGTACTAATTTACAATAATTTCTTACCCTTCGGGTTTCTATTATTGCTTTACTAATTTCGTTTTTACTCTGATCTTTTCAAGAGTTAGTAATTAGGGATATAAAACTTCATCTGAGTAGTCGACCAGTAGGTTCGAATAAGAGAACTTGTTTTTCTCGCAAGCTCGAAAAATAGCGTCTATGTCCGCAAGTAAATTTAATTTGTCCTAAAGTCTTGTGAACCTTTTGTGATTTTTCCATTACTTGCTAATCGATTATTCAGGGGATGGCTTTCAATCACACCCTTGAGGTCATCAACGACCAGATGAGTATATCTGAGTGTGGAATTGATGCTTGAGTGACCTACGATTCTGGCAACTTTCATGGCGGGAGCGTCAGACTTGATAAGCTCCGTAATAAAGCAATGGCGAAACAAGTGGAGATGAACTCTCTTCTTTATACCCAGGAATCTTGCTCTTCTATTTAGTTCGTCAATAACAGTAGCAGCCTTTATTCTTTCGTGGTTTCGCAGAAATGACCTAAACAAAGGCTCTTCTGGTTTTGCCTTTCTTCTTTCCAGCCATTCCTGCAATCGAAAGCACAAGTCCTGAGGAATTGGAACGAGTCTGGGTTTATCAAATTTAGCACGTCTTACATGAAGTACCATTTCATCAAAGTCCAAGTCTTCTACATCCAAGCCTATTGCCTCCCCACGTCTTAAACCTGTGCAAGCAATAAGCTCAAAGAAAAAGTCAAAGTATTCTCTTGCTAGGAATTGATGCCACTTATCTCGTTTAAGTGGGCAGTGGATAATAGCCCTGATCTCATCAACAGTTAAGAGAGTAGGGAAGAAAGCATCTCGTTTAAGGGCTTTGATGCAGCCAGAGAGATCATCTTCCAAAAAACTTTCCTCAAGCCATAGCCACCGCACAAACTGCTTCATTGAGGAGATGACTGAATTAACAGACGCAGTTCTAAGCTCTTTGCCATTACCTAGCCCATTTGTGGACTTTGACTTCTGGCATTTACAGTAAAGAACATATTCTCGGATGGTATTTTTATTTATCTCCTTACCATCAATGAAATCAGGAAATTGGCGGATATTGAACCAAATTCGCTCAATAGTCTTCTCAGACATACCTCTATAGCGATAAAAATCGAAGAATTTGACTAAAAATTGATCAATCTGGGATTTTTGTACAAAATTAACCTTTTTTTCTGTGTCTGACATATAATAAACAGAGGAATTTCGCTGTTTTTGCAGTCAGAAATCACTCGTTTTATATGTCCTATCAACCCAAAGTAGCCCTCGTACATGATGACTTCCTGCAGCGTGGCGGTGCGGAGAATCTTTTTGCAACGATTGCAGGTCTTTACCCAAAAGCCCCAATTTATACATCACTTGTTAATTGGCAAAAACTTCCTTCTTCTATAGAAAAGTCGTGGATAAAAACCTCCTGGATGCAAAAAATTCCACTGGCCAAATATTTCTACAAGGCTTTACTGCCCCTATACCCTTTTGCTTTTGAAAGCTTTGACTTATCAAAATACGATTTAGTTATTTCATCAACCACCAGATTTGCCAATTGCGTTATAACTAAACCTGGGACTGTACATGTATCGTATGTGAACACAACCCCCAGGTTTTTATGGAGCGCTAAAAGCTTATCACATTATCTGCCAACTCTGCTGATTTTCCTTTTTAAACCAGTCCTTAACCACTTAAAAAAATGGGACAAAATTGCAGCATCCAGAGCCGATTTTTATATTGCAAATTCCACGAACGTAAAAAGTAGAATCAAAAAATTTTACGGTCGAGATTCGCAAGTCTTATATCCGTTCGCAAATACACACTTTTTCAAACCCGCAAAAATTCATAATTGGCCACTTAAAAATAAAAACTATTATCTTGTTGTCAGTCGTCTTGTCAGGTGGAAGAAAATCGAGCTTGCGATAAAAGCTGCCGCATATCTTAACAAAAATTTAATCATTGTTGGTGAAGGCCCTGACAAAAAAAGATTACAAGGTGTTGCAAAATCAAGTAATAACTCAGTCGAGTTTCAAGGAAGAATCAGTTTGGCAAAGCTTAGGGATCTCTACAACAATTGCCTGGCTTTAATTGTCACTCAAGAGGAAGATTTTGGAATCGCAGCAGTCGAAGCGCAATCTTGCGGTCGTCCGGTAATTGCTTATAGAAGTGGGGGAGTAAGAGAAATAATTAAAGACAAAAAAACAGGCATACTTTATCCTGAGCAATCTGTCCCTGCTATAAAAGATGCAATTGAAAAGTCGCTTCAGTTAAAATGGAATGACCAGATTATAAGACGCAACGCACTACGCTTTTCTAAGCGTAAGTTCGAAACTAATTTAACAGGGGCAGTTCAGTCATATGTCAAAAAAAACTCAGGATCTTAAAATAGCTTTATTTTGCGGTGGCAGCGGTACCCGTATGTGGCCGATGAGCCGTAAAGATCTTCCCAAACAATTTCAACCATTAATAAATAATCAATCGACTTTCGAAATGATGGTAAATCGCCTTACTTCTAAATTTCCTAATCAAAATATTTTCCCTGTTACAACTAGGGATAACGTTCAATGGATAGTTAAACTCACGCCGGAAATTCCTCTAGAAAATATTATAGTTGAACCACAAATGCGCGACACAGCTGCAGCAGTAGGTCTGGCGGCAGCAGTTCTTGATAAAAAATTTAATAATCCAAATGTTCTTGGTGTATGGAGCGATCACGTAGTTAAGAATGAAAAAGAATTTATTAAAGCCATTGAGCTGGCAAATAGTGCTGCAAATGAACTCAACAAAATCGTAGAAATAGGAGTCAGCCCGACATTCCCCAGCATTGCACTTGGTTATTTGAAAGTAGGTAAAATGCTCAAGAAATCAGATGGTTTAGCTATTTTCGAATTTGACTCTCAAATTGAAAAGCCAGATTTTCAAGACGCAAAGAAATTCATCAGATCGTGGGAATACCTATGGCATATTGGCTACGCTCTCTGGTCGGCACAAAAAATGCTTTCTCTTTTTGAGAAACATTTTAAAAAAGGGTATGATTCTCTAATTAAAATTCAAAAAGCTTGGGGAACAGAAAATCAGGAGAAAATTTTAAAAGAAGAATATGAAAAGATTCCAAAGAATTCAATTGACTTTGCTGTCAATTCTCACCTGACAGGGGAAAATCAAGTCGTGATTTCTGCAGATCTTGGCTGGAGAGATGTGGGCACATGGAATGAATTAAAAGACGAAATGGCCGCTAAACCCAATGACAATATTGTTCAAGGCGATGTTTTTAACCTTGACGTCAAAGATTGTTTAGTTTACTCAAGCAGTGATAAAAAAATTATCGCAGCAATAGGCGTGGAGGGTTTAGTAATTGTTGATACCGAAGATGCTCTTCTAATTTGTCCAAAAGATAGAACGCAAGATGTTAAAAAGATTATAGAAGAGTTGAGAAACAAGAAGAAAGACGAGTATCTTTAATCTTCTAATATGGCTTACATTTTTCTCAAAAGACTTATTGATATCATTGGGAGTTTTATTGCCCTATTAATGATGTCGCCGATCCTTGCAGTTTTTGCACTACTAGTTAAAATTAGTTCTCCTGGGCCCATCTTTTATGCGCCAGAAAGAGTTGGTCGCAATGGGCGAATATTTAAAATGCTTAAGTTCAGAAGTATGCGCATGTACATTATCAAAGGTAAATGGGTACACGCGCAAAAGTATTTAGAAACAAATCCGAAGCTAAAAAAACAGTATCAAGAAAGCAGTTTTAAACTTAAAAATGATCCTAGAGTTACTGTTATTGGTAAGATTCTCAGGAGATATTCAGTAGATGAAATACCTCAACTGCTGAATATCTTAAAAGGGGACATGTCTTTAGTCGGACCAAGGGCATATCAATATGACGAGCTTGTTCATCAACAAAAAGTTTATCCAAAGACAAAAAAATTCGTCAAAACAATTCTCAAAGCAAGACCTGGAGCATCAGGACCATGGCAGGTATCCGGACGCTCGTTCATAAATTTCGATAAAAGAGTAGAAATGGATGCAAAATACGTGCAAAGGAAATCAACCCTTTACGATATTTGGATTATGATTAAAACTCCCGCAGCAATGATTATTGGGACTGGAGCAATTTAGATGATAATTAGAAATAGGTGGAATATTAAACGTATATTTCTCGCTTTAGTCGCTTATTTTGTTTTGTTTTCCGTCTTTTCAGCTTTTTTTGCATTCAGAGCACTCAGTACAACAAAAAAAGCTGTCGAATCAATACAATTACAGGATTTGCCAGCAGCTAAAACCCATGTAACTAACGCCAAAAATCAATTCAAGATAACTCAAAAAACACTTCTTCCGCTAACTCCCTTTCGAATCATTCCACTTTTCGGTTGGTACGTGTCGGACATTCAAAGAGGCATAAATGCCGCAATTCACAGCCTTGCTGCTGCGCAAAAGTTTACAGAGGCTATTACCCCGTATGCGGATGTTTTAGGTTTAGAGGGAGAAGGTACTTTTTTAGGTGGCACTGCTCAAGAAAGACTTGCAAACGGTGTTGCAGCACTATCAAAAGCAAGTCCTCAGTTAGACGGGATTGGCAAAGATCTTGTCAAGGCTAAGAACGATGTCAATAAAATTGCATCATGGCGCTACCCCAATTTTTTACCGGGGAAACCGGGGACAAAGATAGACAGCGCAAAGTTAGCACTAGAAAATATTGAATCTTTGATTGTAGACGCAAAGCCATTAATAGAAGTTTTACCCCAAATAATGGGACAAGAGGAAGAAAAAAAATACCTCATTCTTTTCCAGAATGATAAAGAGCTCAGGCCCACGGGGGGGTTTATTACGGCTTATGCCATTTTCAGAGTTAACAAAGGTATCATGGAATCTGAAGGATCCAGTGATATTTATCAACTTGACGGTACTCTTCTCAAAAGAGTTGCAGCTCCGGAACCAATTGTAAAATATTTACCAGGAGTTTTTTCGCTTAATATACGAGACTCAAATCTCTCGCCAGATTTTTTAGTCTCAATGAAGCAGTTTCAGGAGCTTTATGAAAATACGACTGACAGAAAAGAAATAGATGGAATAATTGCGATTGATACTCAGTTTGTTATGGACATGATAAATGTTCTAGGACCTCTGGAAGCATTTGGTGAGCAATTTACAACCGAACATCTAGAGGTTTGTGCTTGTCCACAAATCATCTACGAACTCGAACTATTTGCTGATCAACCCACAGGTTTTGATAAGGGTAATAGAAAAGGCATAATTGGCGTTTTGATGCAAGACATGATGACCAAGACCTTTACTGCTCCTAAATCAACTTGGCCAAAAGTACTTGACCAGATTGTCACTTCTTTGCAAAACAAAAACATACTTTTATCATTCAAGGATCCAGCCTCGCAGGAAGCCGTAGAAAAAATAAATTTCGCTGGTAGACTCAATAATTACGATGGGGATTATTTACATATAAACGAAACAAATTTCGCTGGTGCCAAATCTAATTTGTATATTGAGCAAAAAGTCAGGCAGGAAATCAAAAAAGGTAAAGATGACAGCATTGTTAAAAAAGTTACCATCGATTATCGATATCCAAGAAGGATGGATAATTGCAATCTGGAAAGGGCATCAGGGCTTTGTCTCGCTGGAATTTACCGAGACTGGATCAGAATTTATGTACCCAAAGGATCAAAGCTTATCAAAGCAACAGGAACCGAAGTCGAAATTACAGCGAGTGAAGATCTTGAAAAAACCGTTTTCGAAGGTTTTTTGACAATTAGGCCGGAAGGCACTGCCAAAATTGAGCTTGAATATTCGGTGCCCATCAAAACTAATGGAGAATATAGACTTTTAATTCAAAAACAGCCAGGCACTCCAAATCATACTTACGAAATTGATGCTTTTGGCAAAAAACAAAAAGGCTTTCCTCTCGAAAGGGATAAAGAGCTAGTAGTCAATATTTAAACTTATTTTATGTACTTTCGCACAGAGGGCATTATTCTTTCTCAGAAAAATTTTGCTGAAGCCGATAAGCTTCTAACAATTTATACGAAAAAGTACGGTAAAATTTCTTGTATCGCAAAAGGTGCAAGGCGACCA
Organism: Candidatus Curtissbacteria bacterium RIFCSPLOWO2_02_FULL_40_11; assembly: GCA_001776505.1. Taxonomy (GTDB): domain Bacteria; phylum Patescibacteriota; class Microgenomatia; order Curtissbacterales; family GWA2-41-24; genus WO2-FULL-40-11. The sequence goes on from MFBV01000042.1 coordinate 8,019, forward strand.
CTTTCTAAAAAAGCTGGACACATAGAACTTGGCAACTGGTGCAGAATTTTTGTTGCAAAAGGGAAAAATATAGACCTCTTAACAGAAGCAGAAATTAAAAAAGCTTTTGGTGTTTGCGACTTATCAGTAGAAAAAGCCAACAAAATCTACCATCTATTGGAAGTTGTCAATTACCTAACTCCTACTTATCAAAAAAATCTGAAGATATTTGATCTGCTTGCAAATTTTCTAAATAAAACTGCCCAAAACAAAGACTTTAATTTATTATCAAGCATTTTTAAAATTAAATTACTCGCTCTCCTTGGTTATTTTTCTGCCAAAAATCTCAAAGAATCCGATACAAAAAAACTATTGCTGAAATTAGAAAAAGGGGATTTAAAAAATCTCAGTGAATCAGTAAAATTATCGAAAGAAAGTTATTTGAAACTTTTGTCGTTTCTTGATAGCATGATTGAAAACTTAACAGAAAGAAAATTAAAAACAAAAAAATTTATAGATGGAAACTAGCAAAAAAAGTACATACATAATTGCGGCTGTCAGTTTAATGATAATCGTCGCTGCCATATATTTTCTATTCATCTTTCAAAAATCTCCGAACAAAATAAAATCAGAAGAAGGCTTAAAATTTGTTGAAAGTATTGAAAGAATTGATATAGATAAAAGACCATTTGTAACTTTAACTCCGACAGCTGACGGTGCAGAAATTATTATTTCCATAGAAAACATGAATGAATTCGACAAGATCGAATATGAACTTACATATCAAGCAGACAACCCACAAATTTCTGGTGAAAAAATTCAAAGAGGGGCAGTCGAAACCGATGTAAATACTTCTCAAGCTAAGTACAAGAAATCTCTTCTTTTGGGAACAGCTTCAAGAGGGGTAAGAAGTCCAGATACGGGCGTGACAGACGGGGAATTGGCCCTCCATTTATTTAAAGGAGACGCAGAGTATCTCTCAGAAACTAGATGGGATAGATTTGAAATAGGAACTTCGGGTGGCGAAATTTTAGATTACACTGGCAATTTTTCCCTCGATGTACCGAGACTAACTAAAAATTACTGGGTTATAATTGCAGACACTGTTGGTGTACCTCCGAATGCAGATTTCAGCGCAAGTGATGTAAAGTTGCCAGTTTTCGGTACATATTCAGTCGCGCCAGAGTTCACAACTTCTGCCAGTCTTTCTATTAAATTAACGGGTGATGTCAAAAGCCCCAAACTTTATACTTACTCAAATCAGGATTCGAGCTGGCAAAGCGTAGAGAGCACTTATGAAGGTGGGGCGCTTGCGGCAGAAGTAGACTCATTTGGCACTTTTGTGATAGTCTCCCCAAAATAATGAACTCTTTAGAAAAAATAGTTTCGCCCGCCTGTCTTTGATTATTAGATAACCATGGATAGCAAAACTAACACTTCATTAATGGATAAAGTTGTTTCCCTTGCCAAAAGGCGGGCCGCCAATTATATTGGCGAGCCTCGTCTCTTAAGTAATTTTACTAACTGATGACAAATCAAAGCGAAAATTCGGATCTAATGTCCAAAATTTTTGCCCTTGCTAAGAGGCGGGGTTTTATCTATCCGGGTTCGGAAATTTACGGGGGTTTGGCAGGAACTTGGGATTACGGACCACTAGGGGTGGAACTCAAGAACAATATCAAACGGGAATTTTGGAAGTCGATGGTTTATGCGCGCGATGATGTTGTGGGTATTGATGCGGCCATACTTATGAATCCCAAAGCTTGGGAGGCATCCGGTCACGTTAAGGCATTTACCGATCCTTTAATTGAGTGCAAAATCTGTCATCAACGATATCGTGCCGATCACACTGAAGAAATAGAAGTACACGAAGCCGGGCACACCTCCGAGGTGAGCTCAATCGGTAGCAAAGCACACCTCGGAGGTGAACAAATGTGGACCGAACCGAAACAATTCAATCTTTTAGTTGAAGCAAAGCTTGGTGTCGTTGAAGATGCAAGACAAAAAGTTTATCTTCGCGGCGAAATTACCCAAGGCGTCCATGTCAATTTTAAAAATGTTTTAGATTCAACGCGTGTTGCTATTCCTTTTGGTATTGCCCAGATAGGTAAGGCTTTTAGAAACGAGATTACACCTGGCAATTTCACGTTCCGCTCGCGTGAGTTTGAGCAAATGGAACTGCAGTTTTACGTTAAACCGGAAGGAAAAGAATCGAAAAAATGGTATGAGTACTGGAAGGAAGAACGGATGAAATGGTATCTTTCGCTCGGTATGACTAAAAAAAATCTTAGATTTCGCCGGCACGAAGAAGGGGAGCGCGCCCATTATGCCAAAGATGCTTGGGATATTGAGTATGATTCCCCGTTTTCCGCCAAAGGCGGATCCGTATCTGGCAGAGGCTGGAAAGAATTTGAGGGTATTCATAATCGGGGTGACTGGGATCTTTCGCAACATCAAAAACATTCGGGTGAGGATATGTCCTATTTTGATGCTTGGTCAAATAAGCACTATCTTCCATATATTATCGAGACATCAGGAGGGGTTGACCGTGCAGCTCTATTTTTTCTAATTGATGCTTATCGCGAGGAAAAAGATAGGGTAATACTCAAACTCCACCCAAAACTCGCTCCATACAAAGTCGCCGTTTTCCCGCTTCTTGCCAACAAATCCGATCTAGTCAAAAAAGCCCGCCAAATCTATTCACAATTAACCATTAACCATTTACTGCAACCTGTTGCCTGGGATGATCGCGGCAACATCGGTAAACGCTATCTCGCTCAAGATGAAGCAGGAACGCCTTACTGCATCACTATTGATTTTGATACGCTCAAAAACGATTCGGTAACCATTAGAGACAGGGATACAACTAAACAAAAAAGAATCAAAACTTCAAAAATAGCAGAAGAAATTTCTTCGAAATTGTCTTAAGGCAATAAACTTCTCCAGCATAAATGCTGGAGTTTTTCTTTAAGTTTACATCGGGTGGCAGAAAACCTCTACTTTTCCTTAATGCTGTAGAAGTATGTAGCCGTTTGGCATTCATCTGCGACTTTAAAGTCGCAGTTTTCTGCCAATCCGTTATAAATACTCTTGACTTGTATTATTAATAGAAGGATACTTATTAGCACTGCGAGAGCAAAAAAAAGGTGATCCCAAAGAGTTCCATTGAAAACGACGAAAAACCTCACGATCATTGCGGTTTGGCAGGTTCCTTTACAGATACTAGCGACGATGTTTCGGCAGTCGTTATCGAAATGGGCAAGGCCTTGCAGCACAGAGGTCAAAATGGCGGCGGTATTGCAGTCAAACCTAAAGGCAAATTAATTAAAGTTTACAAAGAAGCCAAAGCCTTCAATGATATTTTCAAATCAGTCGATCTTTTAGACGTTCAGTCGCTTCGTGGTGAGATTGCTATTTCCCACCTTAGGTATCCAACAGAAGGGGACAGTCGGCAAAATTGTGACGCCCAACCCTTTTTTGCTTCTTTTGGAGGTTGGGAACTTGCTCTTGGCCACAACGGCAGCATTGTCGATATTAAAAAACACCGAAACAAGCTTAAAAGATTTGGCATTAAAACCGAATCTGATTCGGATAGCGAAATTTTAGCCTGGCTTATTGCTACAGCTCCCGGCATCTCTTGGAAACAAAAGATTTCAACAGCACTTGGCGATGTTAAAGGTGCTTACTCACTGGTCATGCTCACTAACGATAATAAGCTTATGGCTCTTCGCGATCCCTGGGGTATTAGGCCCCTTGTTTTTGCCCAAGACAACGGCCACGTTTTTGTAGCTTCGGAAACGTGCGCACTGGATAGAATCAGCATTAGGCATCATGAAAAGCTCAAAGCCGGGCAACTTTTAATTGCCGACAGCGACGGTCTTTCGATTTCCGAGTATGCTCAGCCCCAGAAACAAAGTTTTTGTGTTTTCGAAAAACTTTACTTCTCTCATGAAACTTCCACTTGGGACGGTGTCATCGGGGAGAACCGCGAGAATTTGGGTAA
>MFBV01000042.1:12026-12845 GCA_001776505.1 Candidatus Curtissbacteria bacterium RIFCSPLOWO2_02_FULL_40_11
GAATTAAAAAAGGAAAGATCAAAAAAGAGACAATTGAGGGTATCGACTACGTTGTAGCCGTTCCCGATACTGCTCGTCCCGGCACTTTTGCTTTTCATCAGACTCTGGTAGAAAATTTAAAGTTTAAAAATAAACTCAGGTTTCTTAGAGGTTTAGTTAAGGAAAGATACGATTATGCCAGAAGGACTTTTATCGAGGACGATCCTTATTTAAGAACAAAACACATTGAAAAAAAGTTCTTTGTTTCACCAAGAATTATTGGCAAGTCAATTTATTTAATAGACGACACTGCGGTCAGATTAAATACTTTTAAAATCTTAGTTCGGCATTTGCTAAATATTGGAGTATCTGAAATTCACTGCCGCTTTTTGTCGCCAAAATTTGTCAATCCCTGTTTTTTGGGGGTTAACATAGGTAGTAGAAATGAACTTGGAGCAGTTAAGGAAGAAAACGGCAAATATAAAGTTATGGCCGAAAATGAAATTCGTGATCACTTAAAAGTCGCATCGGTTCACTATTTAAGCTTGGAAGGTATGGCCAAAGCGTTGGGCACGACAGGGCACCAGTTGCACCAAAGCCATTGCACTGGTTGTCTTGACTATAATAACCCTTTTGATATGCGGCAATATGACCCAGAATTAACTAAAACCTCTTATATTAAAAAAAGCAAACAACTAAAATTCCCCGCTCAAATCCAGACGCAAATAATTTAACGATCTGGGTTTGACCTTGAGAACGCTTCTTTGAAAGAGAGACCTTTAACTTTGCCTTCTATAATATTATCTAGTAGAGTTTCGATTTCATCACGCCCTCTGGAAA
>MFBV01000043.1:0-742 GCA_001776505.1 Candidatus Curtissbacteria bacterium RIFCSPLOWO2_02_FULL_40_11
ATGATTCAAAGCATTCTGAACGAAAAATTAATAACCGATTGGTATACACTTGTCCTCCAGCGACTGAAAGGAGTCGAAGGACCTGTCCTGAGCAAAGTCGAAGGATGAATTTGAAAAAGGATTTGGCAATAATCGGAGGTCTGTTTCTGGTTATCGCGGCTTTGCTGGTATTCGGCCGCGGATTCACGACTGTTGGCCAGCTTCCCGGCGCCAGAGAAAGTACTCAGAGTGCAGGTACCAATCCGAGAGAACAGGTGGAAGAAGGTAAAACAAGAATCAGGGCTAAAACCCTTGACGTCACAGCCGAAATTGCTGCCAGCGATAAGGAGAAAAAGAAGGGATTATCTGATCGTGAAAGCCTGCCAATATCCGAAGGCATGTTCTTCGTCTATGACAAGATGGCAAATTATACCTTTTGGATGAAGGATGTGCAGTTCCCGATAGATATTATTTGGATTGACAAGGACAAAAAAATTGTTTATATCGCTCATAATGCACAACCAGAGAGGGACAAAAATGATGACGAGTTAAAGAGGTACAAACCAAGTGCAGAGGCACAGTACATTTTGGAAATTAACGCAGGGCTTGCCGCCGCCAACGGACTGGAAATTGGCGATCAAGTAGATTTTGTTTTACAAACTCCCTGATGTTAATACTAGGCATCGAAACAATCTTTCGAAATGACTCAAGATGGTTTCTCTATAGTCTATGAAGATTCTAGGAATCGAAACAACTCTTCGAT
>MFBV01000043.1:795-910 GCA_001776505.1 Candidatus Curtissbacteria bacterium RIFCSPLOWO2_02_FULL_40_11
ATGAGACTGGGGCAGCAGTTGTTCAAGATGGACGATTAGTTCTAAGTAATATTCTAGCTTCGTCTGCAAATTTACATGAAAAGTACGGCGGGGTGGTACCGGAAGTTGCGGCAAG
>MFBV01000043.1:1065-2336 GCA_001776505.1 Candidatus Curtissbacteria bacterium RIFCSPLOWO2_02_FULL_40_11
GGCCTGGACTGATTGGATCACTTTTAATTGGGGTTGAAACTGCTAAAACTTTAGCTCTTGCTTGGGAAAAACCGCTAATCGGCGTTAACCATTTGGTTGGGCACATTTATGCAAACTGGATTTCGCTTGAAGAAAAACCAAAATTCCCGTTTGTCGGGTTGGTAGTTTCCGGTGGGCACACCGATTTAATTTTGATAAGGGGTCACGGAGAGTTTAAATTAATCGGAACTACACTCGACGACAGTGCGGGCGAGGCTTTTGATAAAGTTGCAAGACATTTGGGTCTTTCCTACCCAGGTGGACCGGAGATAGAGAACGCGGCGCAACAATTAACAGCTGACAAAGAACAATTGGCATTAAAATTTCCCCGTCCTTTGATAAATTCAAAGGATTTTAACTTCTCATTCTCCGGACTAAAAACCGCCGTTGTTAATTACACTAATCAAATTTCGAACGTTAGTGGCCAATTGTCCGCGATAGCGACAGAATTTCAAGATGCTGTCGTTGATGTTCTAATTACAAAATCTTTAACAGCGGCAAAGAAGTTCTCTTGTAATTCTATTGTGGTCGGTGGAGGAGTCGCAGCAAATTCACACCTGCGTTCTAAATTAACGGCCATTGCAACAAGAGATAGCATCAAGGTTAATTTCCCTTCAAAATCTCTGTCTGTCGACAACGGCGCAATGATCGCGGCAGCTGCATATTTTATAAATAAACTTCCGAGGGTTAAGAACCCTCGGTTTTCGCCGATTCTATCATTTGGCTCAAGCTCCGAGATCGAACGTCCTCGGAAGTATGTTTCCCCTTCGCTTCATCCCCGCCCAAATATTCAATTTTTGGCGGGGTTTTCGCGAAGCGAAAATAAAAAAGTTGATCCGTTGAAACTTTCTGCAAACCCCTCACTGCACTTTTGATTTTTTAACGACATAATTATTTCACATCAAAAATATTTTCTGAGATAATGGTCGGGGAGTAAAATAGTGAGCAATATAAGTTATCAACCCAGTCAGATCTTACCGTAAGTCTTTTGCGTATTATTCATACACGACTTACGGAGCGATTTTAACTGGGCAAAGCATGACTCAGAAATTGAACTAATAGTTTGCACGTGCCAGATATGTCAAATTTCCAGCCACGTGAAAGTTTTACAGCAATGACTCAGTGGAAATTTTGTTCATAGTTTATATTCACTCTGCTGAAAACTTCGACATTTACGTCGAAGATGAAAGCAAGAGAATACACACTTCTCCAGCAGAGTTCATGTAAACTTA
>MFBV01000043.1:2349-5322 GCA_001776505.1 Candidatus Curtissbacteria bacterium RIFCSPLOWO2_02_FULL_40_11
AGTTCATGTAAACTTAAAACAAAACCCCAGCTTTTAAGCTGGAGAAGTTTATAGTTAATAGTTAATTGCAAAGATGAAAATAAATAGAAAAAATATAAAACACAATAATTTTAAAAACCAAAAAGAAATTTACGATTTTTGGGAAAATGAGAAATTGTTTCGAGCAAACCCATCTTCCAACAAAAAACCTTATTCTCTTTTAATCCCCCCACCCAATTTAACCGGTGAACTTCATTTAGGTCATGCCATGCAGCACGCAATTCTTGATGCTGTTGCCAGATTTAAAAGACTGCAGGGCTTCGATGTTCTACTTTTACCCGGAGTAGATCATGCCGGTATTCAATTTGAAGCAACTTTAGATAGAAAACTAAAAAAGAAAAATATATCGAAGGAAAAATTAGGCCGTGAGAAATGGTTAGAAGAAGCATGGAAATTCAAGTCAGAAGTATATAAATCGGTTTCAAAAACTTGGAGATTTTTGGGGCTTAGCGCAGATTGGTCACATGAAGTGTTCACTTTAGACGAGGGGCCAAGACGTGCGGTTTTTGAAGAATTCAAAACGTATTTCGAAAAAGGGTTAATTTACAAAGGCCCTTATATTGTCCAGTGGTGTCCCAAATGTAATACAGCCATAGAAGATGTAGAACTAGAATATGAAGAGCGCAAAGAAAAACTTTATTTTCTAAAATACGGTCCATTGACTTTAGCAACCGCTAGGCCCGAAACAAAGTTTGGGGATACTGCAATGGCCGTTAACCCTAAAGACAAAAGATATAAAGAGTATGTAGGTAAAGTATTTACTATCGAAACATTAACCGGAAACAGGAAAATGAAAGTTGTTGCAGACAGTGCCGTTGACCCAAAGTTTGGAACAGGAGTTATCAAAGTTACACCAGGCCATGATTTTGTTGATTATGAAATTGGCAAACGACACAACCTGCCGATTCTGCAAGCAATTAATAAAGATGGAAGGCTAACAGATCTTGCCGGCAAGTATGAGGGCATGAAGGTTATGGAAGCGCGGGAGAAAATGCTTCCAGAGCTTAAAGAAAAAGGGATTTTAATTAAGACAGAAGACTATACGCATAATGTCGCTGTTTGTGAAAGATGCAAGAGTATTATCGAGCCTTTGATCTCCGAAGAATGGTTCGTAAAAGTTAAAGATTTAGCTAAAGGTGCGATAAGTGTCATTAATGAAGACGCAATTAATTTCTTACCAAAAAATTATAAAAAGATTTTAGTCGTTTGGCTTAAGGATTTACATGACTGGTGTATTTCCCGGACGCTATGGTGGGGACACAGAATTCCTGTTTGGTATCCTTCGACTCGCTCCGCTCGCTCAGGACAAGTAGCAGAGATGAAAGTTTCTCTGGAATCACCCGGTAAAGGCTGGGTGCAGGATGAGCAGGTATTGGACACATGGTTTTCTTCAGGTCTTTGGCCGATGTCGACCTTAGGTTGGGGAGATCAAAGTCAAAGTGGAAAGTCAAAGTGGAAAGAACTTGTAAAATATTTCCCATGGGATTTTGAAATTAGCGCACCGGAAATCAAATATTTATGGATTGGGCGAATGATCATGATTTCCAAATATTTTACTAACACAATTCCCTTTAAAGTTATGTTCTTCCATGGAATGTTGAGGGATTTACAAGGCAGAAAATTTTCTAAATCGCTTGGTAATGGTGTTGATCCAAATTACTTAATTGATCAGTGGGGGGTAGACGCCACCAGAATGGCTCTTTATACATACAGCATTCCGGGAAGAGACGGCCGCGTTTCCAAAGATCTATTGGATGAAAGAGGGAAGAATTTTAGAAATTTTGAGACAAAGCTGAGAAATATTTCACGATTTATTTTGGAGTTGAAACCAGATTCCAATGTCATTCTGAGCGATAGCGAAGAATCTCGAGATCCTTCGTCCCGGACTCAGGATGACAACAAAGAGAATTTTGGCAACAAGTGGATTATGGATGAGCTTAGCAAAACTTCCCAAAAAGTTACTAAAAATTTAGAACAGTTAGAGCTGCATCTGGCCGTTGATGAAATCTACAATTTTGTCTGGCACCAGTTTGCGGATAAATACATAGAGAGTTCAAAAAACAGGCGGGTCGAGGCGCAACCTACTCTTGAACATATTTTGAAACAGGTTTTGATTTTACTTCACCCGTTTATGCCGTTTTTGACGGAGGAGATTTACCAAAAATTTGGTGTGAAGAGAAAATCGATAATGCTAGAAGATTTCCCGCAAAATTAACGTCCTTCTTAGCTAAAGCTCGTCAGGACGTCGAAACTGCTAATTCCCGCAGTTTCTCCGCAATAATTCCCGCATCTCGCTACGCTCGATGTAAACTACTCTGCTGAATTGTTAAGAGGGCAATTTTAACCGGGCAAGCCCGCATCTTCATCAAGACTTCGGTGTGTAAGCGCAAAATTTTACAGGTTAGTCTTTCTTTTCTTCTTGAGGTTTAGCTTCTTCTTTTTTATCTGTTCCTTCAGATTCTTCAGCTTTCTTTTCCCGCCCTTCGGGGCGAGGCTCGCCCGAGGCGGCTTCACCTTCGGCAGTTGCTTCACCTTCTGCTGTTTCCTCAGCGCCCTCTGTGGTTGCAGCTTGCTCCGCTTCAACTTCGGCTTCAACAGCTTCCATTTCTTTAGTGACAAGTTCGCCGATCTGGACCACAACTAATTCACTATCTGCATGAATCTGTATTTTTGAGCGGTCTATCTTAAGATCTTTTACCTTAATTTCTTTGCCGACTTCATCAAGGGCGGAAACATCAACTTCGATTTTTTCGGGAAGATCGGCTGGCAAAGCTTCGATTTCCAGTTCGGAAACCGGAGTTAGTAAAAGTCCGATTTTTTTGTGAGCTGCCGGCGACTCACCAATTATTTCCAAAGGCACATCAACCTTAACTTTTTCGCTTAAATTAACTTGGTAAAAATCTATATGCAATGGTTTGTCACTTACCGGGTGCA
>MFBV01000044.1 GCA_001776505.1 Candidatus Curtissbacteria bacterium RIFCSPLOWO2_02_FULL_40_11
GAGCAACTTTGGTTCGTCTTCTGGGCATATTTCTTCTAATTGTACATTAAAATAACCTAAATTGCTATAGGTCATTTTTAGACAGAGCATGTTAGTCTAGAATAAATTCTTTTACGTTTTCTGGAGTAATAACAATTTTGCTAATCTTGCCTTCTAACTTTTGTTTTGCCACTTTACGGCTGATGGCGTTTATTGTTCTATCAAGTGTTCTCATCCCTGCATCAAAACCCAAGGGTCTAACAATTTGATCCCAAGTATCGTCATCGATCGTTAATTCTTTCTCGCTAAGTCCTGAGCTAGCTAATGCTCTGGGCAATAGATAATCCTTACCAATAGTTATTTTTTGCTCATCTGTATAGCTTGGCATTTCGATAAACTCTACCCTGTCAAGTACTGCTGTTGCTATCCCTCTCGTGTTGTTGGCAGTTGCAATAAAAAGTATTTCTGAAAGATCAAAAGGGTAATCTATAAATTGATCAAGGAATTTGCTGTTTTGCTCCGGGTCTAAAACTTCGACTAGAACTCCCATGATATCAGCCCTTGATTCATCGGTAACTCTATCAATTTCATCTAGAAGAATTACAGGATTCTTGGTTTGTACTCTTCTGAGAACTTTTATCACTTGACCTGGTTCAGAACCTGGATAAGCTCGGGCTTTACCTCTTAATTGTAAAGCGTCGCCCATACCCCCTAAAGGAATTCTGCCAAACTTTCTTCCGAGGGCTTCTGCAATCGAAATCGCCATAGTGGTTTTACCTGTCCCAACTAAACCCAAAAGTAGAATAGCTGGTGCTTTTGTTCTCTCGCCTTTTTGCTCTTTTAAGACATTAACAGAAATATATTCCAGAATTCTTTCTTTTAATTCCGATAAGCCAAAATGATTTTTATCTAGAATTTTTTTTGCGTTTTCTAGAGATAGTATGTCCTTAGTGCTTTTATTCCAAGGAAGATTGACGACCCAGTCAAGATATCTAGCAACAGAGTCGTATTCCTGAGAATATCCTTGGCCAGAAGCGATGCGTGTTAGTCTATTAATCATTGCATTAACTTTTTGCTTAAGATTAGGTGGTAGCTGCGAACCAGTAAATTTTTGCTCAAGAATTTGTATGTCTTCGAATTGGGCAGGAGGGGTATTCATTTCAAACTAATTAAACCAGAAAAGTTGACGTCCTTCAAAGCGAAATTTATTTCCTCTATTTCTTGTAAAACTTTTTGCAGATTTGGATTTGTCTTCAGCGTATCTTGACCGCTGATAAGACTAATAAAATTTACATCTATTTGAGCATCTTCTTTATTAATGAAGCTAAATAGGAAATTTGAATCATTATCAAAATCAAATGCAGGGAAATCTGTGCTATTTTTGGAATTTAGTGCATCAGACATACTAAAAGCCGCTTCTCTGGAGGAAGCAAATACTATCAGGTTTTCGTGTTGAAAAAAAGCAACTGTTTTATTTGTTTCTTCTTGTGTTATGTTGATAAGATGAAATGCGATATCGTTTCGAACTTCTTCTTTGTAAGAATTTTCCGCTTCGTTTGAAAAGTCGAGGTTTCTAAGACTTGTGAGGTCTATATCACTTGATTGGCTAATAACTGAATACTCTACGTCAGTACCAAATATTATTAAATATTGCCCGTTATCAGAACCAAAATTATTTCCAAGCCAACTTGACAAACTTTCGGGGTATAAGTTTCTAGATGTTACAAAATTTAATACACTTGGAGAAAATATAGCTAGATTGTAGTCTTGAGGAACTTTGATTTTCTTTGGAGATAATTTTTGAATAAACGCATCGTGTGAAGTGTTTCCAGAGAAATTAATTATTCCATCGTTAAATGTTGGATTTATTTCTATTGGAGCTAAATAAGTAAGACTAACAGAAGAAGTACTATCAAGCGCAAATGACAGCTCTTCGATGCTGCTTTGTGGAATTTGAAGATTTTCAAGGATTTTCAAGAATTTATTTTGGTCTGTGATAGTTAAATCAAAATCTATATAAAATCTGTTTTCAGAACTGGTTATTTTTATGAGACTTTTATTAGCGTCATTTTTTAGGAAGAAAATGAGTGAGATTATTGCTACAAATATAATTACCCAAAACCCCAATTTTTTTTTGGGTATATGCTTCATTTTTAGTATCTGTGCCTTGGACCTCTGTTTTTAAAATTTTTCGGGTCTGGTTTTGAGAACTTTCGATTTTGGAAATCTCTACCTCTTGTTTTGTCTTTATCTTTTCTATCTTCTCCTTCGGCGTTATTACCAAATATCATTGATAGATTAACTCTTCCCTGTTCATCAATTTCTGCAACGCGGGTTTTTACTTTTTGCCCTACTTTAACAACGTCTTCAACCTTGTTAACCCTAAAAGGGGCTAACTTAGAAATGTGTACTAAGCCCTCTTTGCCAGGCAAAATTTCAACCATTGCTCCAAATGGTAAAATTCTTTTCACTTCACCTTCGTAGACTTCACCCACTTGAGCCTCTTTGACTATACCCTCAATTATTTCTGCAGCCTTTTTGCAAGCATTTACATCCTTACTGCTAATTGTCACCGTACCTTCGTCGTTAATGTCAATTGCCGCTCCAGTGTTTGAGATTATTTTATTAATTATCCTGCCTCCCGAGCCAATAACGTCTCCAATTTTACTTGGGTCAATCTTTACCAAAATTATTGTTGGGGCGTATTTAGAAACACTCCTTCTATATGTTGGAATTGTTGCAAGAATCTTATCTAAAATTTCTAGTCTCGCCTTTTTAGCTTTTGAAAGCGCTTCTTCTAATATTTTTACAGGGATACCATCAAGTTTAATATCCATCTGGATTGCAGTAACACCATTTTTGGTTCCCGCCACTTTGAAATCCATATCACCCTGAGCATCTTCTTGGTAAGCAATATCTGTTATCGTTACATAGTTCGATTTATCTTTTTTGTCGGTAATTAAGCCGATAGAGATGCCCGCTACTGGTTCTTTAATTGGGACTCCAGCATCCATTAAAGCTAAGGTTGAACCACAAACCGCAGCCATAGAGGTTGATCCTGCTGAAGACGTGATTTCAGTCACTACACGGATTGTATAAGGAAATTTATCGTTTTCAGGAATAACAGGCCGGATGGCTTTTTCTGCTAATGCACCATGACCAATTTCTCTCCTACCGGGTGCTCCACGTCTACTGACCTCCCCAACCGAAAATGGGGGGAAATTATAGTGGTGCATGTATCTTTTTGTTTCCTCACCTTCCATCCCCTCGATTAATTGCTCCAATGCTGGAGATCCAAGGGTGGCTATCGAGATTGCTTGCGTTTCGCCTCTTTGAAAAATTGCCGATCCATGCGTTCTTGGTAATACCTCGACTTTTGTAGTTATGTCTCTTATTTCATCAGGTGATCGACCATCTGTTCTTTTCTTATTTATAAGGATTTTGTCTCTTAGAATATTAGCAACTTCCTCATCAAGAATGTCGGAAAGAATTTTAGAATTTAATGATTCTTCATCCTCTTTTATAAACTCAGCAGTTAATGTTTCTATTTTTTCTTCAAACCACCCTTCATCCTGGCTAGCAGTTTTGAAATCTTCCATGAAATTATCTCGAATATATTTCTTTATTTTCGACTCATTCTCCTCGCTCGCTTTTTGGGGAACATATTCGTGCTTTTTTTTGCCAGCTTCTCTTGCCATATTTTCTATTTGAGAAATAACTGTTTTCCCTTGATCGAGACCAAACTTTATTGCCTCTACTACTGACTTTTCATCAGCCTCGGTAGCTTCAGCTTCAAGCATTACAACGTTTTCTTTACTGGAAGCTAATACGATTTCTAAATCGCATAATTTTCTCTCTTCTTCAGTTGGATTCAAGATATATTCCCCATTATGTTTGCCAACACGAACTCCAGATAATGGACCATTCCAAGGTACGTCCGAAATTGCAAGAGCTGCTGATGTGGCTATTAGCGAAACGATATCTGGATCGTTTTGCTGATCGATGGAAAGTACAGTAATTATTACCTGAACTTCATTTTGAAAATCTTTCGGGAACAGTGGTCTTATACTTCTGTCGATTAATCTTGAAGTCAAAACTGCGGCTTCAGTTGGCCTGTTTTCGCGTTTAATAAACCGCGAGGTGGATATTTTGCCACCAGCATATAATTTCTCTTCGTAGTCTACTGAGAGCGGGAAGAAACCGATATCTGTTTTGGGGGTCTGAGTTACTACCGTAGCTAGAACTACTGTTTCTCCATAAGAGGCAAGCACAGATCCGTTCGCTTGGAGTGCTATTTCTCCGGTTTCAAGAGTAAACTTCTTGCCACCAAGATCAAATTCTTTTCTTATTTTTTTATTCATATGTTAGAAAACTTAGATGAGGTAATGAGGAGTTAGAAATCGGAAAGTGAGAATCATAAATGGTTCTTACTTCTCAACTTCCAACAACTCTTACCTAATCCTTAGTTATTTACCTCGTTATTATACTACAAACTTCCGAGGACTAAAAGTCCTCAGCTTTATTTCTAGGTTAATCCCAACTTGTCATAATGTCTTTTAGACCGCTCGCGTTCGCAAGGACATTACCTTATTACTTAGGTAAACCCAATTTATCTATTATATCCTTTATTAAGAACGGCGCACTATTGAAACAACGATTTCAATAGTAGTGTAGTCCTTAGCAAAGATATTATTTCGGCAAGCCTAGTTTATCAATAATATCTTTATATCTTTCTGGCGCTTTTCTCGTTAAAAAATGAAGGAGTCGGCGCCTTTTATTGATCATTGATAGGAGGCCTCTCCTAGAGTGATTATCATGAGAGTGATTTTTTAGGTGATCTGCAACATTGCCAATTCTCTGAGAAAGAAGTGCTACCTGAACTTCTGGAGAACCGGTATCACCCTCGTGAGTTTTAAACTTGTCGATTACCTGTTTTTTTGCAGTCGATTTTGTAGCCATTTTGATAGGGGCTTAGTATATAGAAATTATGATTCTCTGTCAAAAGATTTAGATCCTCGATAGACTTTAGGCGGTTTTAACCACGCTTTTTTAGAAGCTTCTTTTGATTCCACATCTTCAATAGGTATTGTAGATTGCTCTTCAGTGTATAAAGGATTATTGGGCCCTTGAATTGACGGGATAGTTGGTGATTTTACTCTTTGGATTCTATCCATGTTTGGTGATTGTGTCTGTTGGTAATTAATCCCGGATATTCTGTCTATTTTAATATCTCGTTGCTTGAAGATTTTATCGTACGTATGTCTGCTTGCTAAATTCACCTCTCTAGACTCGCTGGCGAGGCTGGCTCTACCTGCTCCTAATTGTAATAAATGCTTTGCTACCTCTAATGTTGAAGGCGCTGTAGATTTTGGGGAAAACATTTGGGTAGTTAATTTTATTCCAGAATATAAATTGAAAGATATATCTTCATCGAACGGCAGCGCAAGATCAGTAATAATTCTTGTGGTCAACTCGCTAATAGTCGCTGCTTCTGGATCATCGAGTTCAATTTGTGCAAATTTCTCGGGTGGTTTGTTTTTATTAATAGACATGATCCACTTAGTTGAACTATTAATTTGCTCACGAGTAATTTCATTATTCATTTCTCCTGCTGAACTGAACCCAATCGCGATAACCGTGTCTGGGTAAGAAACACTTTTGTCCAGAGAAATACTATCTTCAGAAATTCCTTCTGCACCCGCAAGTGCGTGTACCTTAATTTTTAATTCATCACCTTCCAGGTTGTAAGTTACTTTATCCACTGTATTGATTGCATTGTTAATTACTATAACTAAGTCTTCTTTCCCTTGTAGTTTGCCGATTTTATCCACACCATATAAGTTGTTCGCATCGTTAACTGTAGGTTCACTTGCTATTACATTTGCATTTTTACCTGTTTTTTTTATCGACAGATAAAGTGCAAGTCCAGATGCAAGACCGTCAAAACCGCTTTTTTTTGAAACAGCTATCAATATAGTTTGGGAATTAGAAAGTTTTTCAAGTATTTGTTTTTTTTGGAAATCTTCCATGTTATTGAGTAATCAATTTATCCAGAAAATATTTTGATTTATTAGCAAGGATACAATTTTAACCCAATGATTCTATAATATCTCCTTCTAGGAAGTCAAGATTATTTTTGAAAGCTACACCGCATTCTTGGCCTGCTTCCACAGATTTTACTTCTTTTCTGAATTTTTTTAGTGACAAAATTTCCGACTCTATACCTTTTCCATTTTCTTTTCTCAAAATAATTTTATCACCTGCAGATATCTTACCGTTTGTAACCTTAGATCCGGCTATTTTAATGCCTTCAACATCAAAAGTCGCTACTATTTGCGCTTTACCTTTAATTTTTATTTCATGCTTTGTTTCTTCGAAACTTTTCGCTATTTCTTCTAAATCAGCTATTAATTTATAAATTACTTCATAATTTCGGATTACGACATGTTCTTGGTCTGCTTGTTTAGCAACAGAATTTAGTACCTTGGTATTGAAAGCAATAATTGGAGCCTTAGCTCCTTTTGCGAAATTTACGTCTGTAGATTGAACATCTCCGACAGCTGACGAAATAATTAAAACTTTTTCAGGTAAATTTTCCTTTATTGCCTCAAGAGATCCCAAAACATCTGCTTTTACTATAATCTTAAATTTATCCTTGGCTTCAAGTGCTTTCGCAATAATATCTGAGTGGGATGCAGCTTGTTGATCGCTTTCATCTTTGGTTTTTATAGTTTGACGGACAATACTCCCAACTTCTAAAGTGTTCTTAAATCCTAATATTTCTACAGGTTTCGAAGGAAAAGCCTCATTAATATTCTTTCCAATGTCATCTATCAGGGCTTTTACTTTGATAGTTTCATTGTCTACTTGAATCTTTTGACCTACAGATAAAGTGCCTTTTTTGACAATGACACTGACTATTGCACCACGATGTTTGTCTAGAAAGGATTCCACAACTACAGCATCAAGAGGATCTTTCGGCAGCGATTCTTGGGGAGAAATTTGCCAAACAAGTTGAATAACTTCCAGAAGTTCATCTATTCCTTTATTTTTTGTGGCTGCAACATCTACAAAAGGAACATCGCCACCGTAACTTTCTGCAACTATTTCCTCTTTCTGTAAATCCTTTTTTACTTTCTCAATATTTATATCCGGAAGATCTGTCTTTGAAATTGCTACTATTGTTGGCACATTAGCCTTTTTTATATGTTTAATTGCCTCTACTGTTTGGGGTTTAACACCGTCATTGGCAGCAACAACCAGTATGGCAATATCTGCAACTTCTGCTCCTCTTGAGCGCATTTTTTCAAAAGCAGCATGGCCAGGAGTATCTATAAAAGTTATGTAATTTTCTTGAAATTTAACTTGGTATGCACCTATGTGCTGAGTTATGCCGCCATGCTCTTTGGCAACTACGTTAGTTTTACGGATCGCGTCTAGAAGCGTGGTTTTCCCATGATCGACGTGTCCTAAAATAGCCACCACCGGCGGACGAATATTGTTTTTGGTATCTTTTTTCATTTTTTAAAGTTTCCAGCAACGACGGTTTCATTTATTTGCTGTCGTCACTAGTAGACGGCGAATCGGCAGACCGAATGTTTTTCTCTTTTCCTTGTTGCTCTAGATCTGGTGTTTCTGTTTTGATTTCTTCTGCAACTCTTTGAGCTTCTTTTTCTTCCTTTTTTTCTTCTTTATCAGCAATGAGAGGCTCTTCGTCATCAGCAGGTGGCTTAGGCACGGATTGATTATCTTTGGTTTTAGACTTACTAGATTGAGTTAGTTTACTTGTTTGGGCCATTTCCTGGCCTTTTCCCTCTTTTTTTTCTGCTGTTCCTTTTTCCTGTGATACTTGTGACCCATCTGATACTTTTTGTAATTTTAATACCTTCTCTTCTACACCTAGAGCCTTTTTAGCTTCTTCTTGAGCTGCTTTTTCTTTTGCCTCGACCTCCTTTGGTGTTCCACTTTTGCCTCGGATATCAATTTTATAACCAGTCAATTTAGCGGCAAGCCTGACATTTTGGCCTTCTTTGCCTATAGCAAGAGATAATTGATCATCAGGTGCAGTAACTTCGGCAGTTTTTTCTTTCTCATTAACCTTTACTTGAAGATCTTTAGCAGGAGACAGGGCGGCCCGTATAAACTCAACCGGCTCCTCTTGGTATGCGATTACATCAATTTTTTCGTCGCCAAGTTCGTTTATAACCGCTTGGACTCGAACACCTTTTTGTCCTACACAGGAACCAACAGGATCTACTCCCATCTGATCAGAAAAAACAGCCATCTTAGAACGTGACCCTGCTTCTCTAGCAGTCTTTTTAATATCAACTGTGCCAGAATTAACTTCAGGGACTTCCTGTTTGAAAAGCCCCTCGAGTAAGCCGTTGGCTGATCTGGAAACAATTATCTCTTCACCTCGAGTGCCTTCTTTTATTCCCACAACAAAAAACTTAAGGCGTTGATTAACAAAATATTTTTCTTGAGCTTGTTCTTGTGGGGGCATAATTC
This sequence comes from Candidatus Curtissbacteria bacterium RIFCSPLOWO2_02_FULL_40_11, assembly GCA_001776505.1. Taxonomy (GTDB): domain Bacteria; phylum Patescibacteriota; class Microgenomatia; order Curtissbacterales; family GWA2-41-24; genus WO2-FULL-40-11. The sequence continues at coordinate 8,488 of MFBV01000044.1, forward strand.
CCTCTGCTTTGCCCAAGTTTACTGTTATGACTGGGCCGGAAATTCGCTGGATCATCCCTGAAACAATCGTTTCAATTTTGGAAGAATACTCATCCAGAATCGCATTTTTTTCTGCCTCGCGGATTCTTTGCAAAATAACTTGTTTCGCGGTTTGCGCCGCAATTCTTCCAAATCCCGGTGGTGTCATATTTTTCTTATTTTTAGAAAGTAAAACTTCCCCGGTTTCTTCATTTAGATGTACTTCAATCCCTTCAGGTTCACTATAATCTTTACGGTAAGCTGCCAAAATTGCCTGCTTTATTGAATCAATAACTACTGCAGGCTCCAAACCACGTTCGGAACAAACTTGGTTTAGCGCACTTGCAAATTCGGTTCTAGCTTGGATTGCCATTTTTTACACTTCCTTAAATTATTATTTACAAAGTTTTGAAAATAAAAGGCGCTTAAAGCACCCTACCTTTCTTCTCTAAATTGTTGAGCTAATTTTGTAGTGGAAGTTTAGCAAAATAGGTTAAATGAGTCAACTTAACATCAAGAATTTTCGAGTTCTTCGAGGAGTTTCTTTTGCTCTCGGGAAAGTTTAGAAGGAACGTAGATACGGATAATCACATAGTGATCACCGTGTTGATTGCTGGAAACGTGTTTGATGCCTTTGCCTCGCAGGCGAATTTGAGTTCCCGGTTGAGTTCCTGATGGTATTTTTATTTTTACAGATCCATCTATGGTGTTTATTTCTTCTACTGATCCCAGCGCGGCTTTGGAAAATGATATTTCATGTTCACTCACTATATCGTATCCCCTTCTTTTAAATTTAGAGTGAGTAGAAACTTGGCAAACTATAATATAGTTCGAAAATTTAATCTCCGAACCATCGTCAACACCTGCGGGGATTTTAATTTTTTGGCGATTGCCTTCAATCTCTATAGTCTTTTGAGTGCCAAGGACTGCTTCCATAAAATCAAGATTAATAACGTAGCGGGGCAGTCTGGCTTGCCTGCCAAAAGGGGATTGACCTCCAAAAAACGCTTCAAAAATATCAAACGGGTCGGCAAAACCTCCAAAATCTTGCCCACCTTGACCGCCACTAGATGACCATGTGTACGTTCTAAAACCTCCACCGAATGGATTTCCTCCATGACCAGAACCTGCTCCACCAAATCCTCCACCACCTTGTTCGAATGCACCGTGACCGAATTGGTCATAAGCACTCTTTTTTTGAGGATCGGAAAGAACTTGATATGCTTCGTTTATTTCTTTGAATTTTTTTTCAGCATCTGGAGATTTATCAACGTCGGGGTGATGTTTCCGGGCTTTTTGGCGATAGGCGCTTTTTATTTCAGCGTCGGTAGCGTTTTTGGAAACACTAAGGACCTGATAGTAGTCTGTTTTCGCCATGATTTTAAATTTCTAATTTCTAATTGCACTAATTATTCTAATCAATTCATTAAATGTCAAAGTCACAAAAGTAATTATAATTTAAAATTAATTTCATTGGGATTTATTTAGATCAATTAGGTGAATTAGGTTAATTAGTAATTTTCTTCCCAGCTAGATCTTGGCCACCTGCATAAGTTGCGGTTGTCTTATTAACTTTAAATTCAATTTCTCCAACCAAATCATTACCGCTGGAAAGCTGAACCTTATGAATTCCAGAAACTTGAAGAGGGAAATTGACGAGTTCGGTCATGACATTGGCTTTGCCGTTTGGACCTAGCTTAATTTTGAATTCTTTATCTGGGAATTCCTTCTCTACTTTTTCCGGAGGAATTAATTTTAGAGTCAGAGGATATTCCTGACTCGCTTCCCCGCGTACAACTGCTACTAAATACATTTTGGGCCAAGCGATTGGGAGGTTTTTGACAAAGAACTGATCAAAAATCCCTATAATTGATAATTTTTGTTCTTGGGAAACGCTTGCATGGTCACAAAGGACAAAGATATCTGTAGAAAGATTTGCCATGTTAATCTTTGACTACTTCGCCTTCTTGAACTTCGCCGGAATCTTTGTCTTCTTTTTCATCTTTGCTGTTGGCTTTTTTCTTATCATCTGTCTGACCATTTGTTGATTGATCAGCCCCTTCTTGAGTTTGTCCTTGAGCTTTACTCATTGCTTCACCGATTTTTGATAGAGACGATGAAAGTTCTTCGGTCTTTTGCTTCACTTCGTCCACGGGACCAGCTGCCTGGATATCTTTTACAGCTTTAATTTTTTCCTCAACTTCTTTGCGTGTATCTTCGCCAACTTTGTCACCGGCGTCTTTTAGAGATTTCTCTGCTTGATACACAAGAGAATCAGCCTGATTTCTAGTTTCAATTTCATCTTTTTTAGTCTCATCTTCTTTGGCGTGTTCTTCCGCCTCGCGGGTCATGCGCTTTATTTCCTCGTCAGTTAAGCCGGTCGAGCCAGTAATCTTAATTGATTGTTCTTTGCCAGAAGTTTTGTCTTTGGCTTTTACATTTAGAATTCCATTTGTGTCAAGATCAAAAGTTACTTCGACTTGTGGAACACCACGCGGTGCCGGGGGAATTCCGTCCAAAATAAATCTTCCAAGTGATTTGTCGTCTGTAGCCATTGGCCTTTCCCCCTGCAGTACATTTATTTCTACTGTGGTCTGATTGTCGGCGGCTGTTGAAAAAACTTCTGATTTAGAAGTTGGAATAGTAGAGTTTTTAGTTATTAGTGGGGTTGATACTCCACCTAAAGTTTCGATTCCCATTGTAAGTGGGGTGACGTCAAGCAGAACCATTTCTTTCATTTCGCCGGTTAATACTCCGCCTTGAACTGCAGCACCAACAGCTACAACCTCATCAGGGTTTAAGCCTTTGTGTGGTTCTTTACCGAAAAATTCCTGGACTTTTTTAACAACCAGCGGCATCCTTGTCATTCCACCAACAAGAATTACTTCGTCGATTTTTTTAGAGTCCAACTTTGAGTCTTTAAGCGCAGTTTCGACCGGCTTGAATGTTTTATCTACCAAATCGCCTACAATTGCTTCGAGTTTAGACCTGGACAATTTTACCTGCAAATGTTTTGGCCCGGCACTATCTGCCGTTAAGTAGGGAATCGAAACTTCTGTTTCTGCGGTACCTGAAAGTTCTATCTTTGCTTTTTCGGCAGCATCTCTTAGGCGCTGGAGAGCTTGCTTATCATCTTTAACGTCGATTCCCTGTTCTTTTTTAAACTCAGATGCCAGAAAGTCAATAATTTTGGCATCAAAATCGTCACCACCTAAATGAGTATCACCGTTCGTCGCCTTTACTTCGAATACTCCTTCGCCAAGTTCAAGAATTGAAATATCGAAAGTTCCGCCGCCAAGATCGTAAACAGCAATTGTATGAGCGTGGGATTTATCCAATCCATAAGCAAGGGCTGCTGCGGTTGGTTCGTTGATGATTCTTTCAACTTTGAAGCCAGCAATTTCCCCGGCTTGTTTGGTTGCTTGTCTTTGGGAGTCGTCGAAATAAGCTGGAACCGTAATTACTGCTTTTTCTACTTTTTCCCCAAGATAACTTTCGGCGTCTTTTTTAATTTTCCCCAAAACCATTGCCGAAATTTCCTGAGGTGTATAATCTCTTCCATCTACACTGACGACAGCCATACCCTCACGGCCATCTTTGATTTCGTAAGGAAGCCATTTAAGATCTTTTTGGACTTCGGGATCTTTGTATTTTCGTCCCATCAGACGTTTCACTGAAAATACAGTAGTTTTCGGATTAACGACCATTTGTCTTTTTGCGGGTTCACCCACAACGTTTTTGGTTGGGTCTACAACAGAAGGAATTGTATTTTTGCCTTCGGCTGAGTGAATGATTTTTGGTTTACCGGCTTCTACAACAGCAACCGCTGAATTGGTAGTTCCTAAATCTATGCCGATGACTTTACTCATGTTTAGTCCTTCTTAATTTTTAATTTATAATTTTCAATTTTAAATGAATTTCTAATAATTAAATTTAAAAAATTGAGTTCAAATTTCAAATTTAAAATTCTTATGCATAATCACCAAAGTCACTTACTTCCTCAGCTTTCTTCTCGGCCTCCGCATCAACTTTTTTCTTAGTAACAATTACTTTTGCATGTCTTAAAACTGTATTCTCTATTTTATATCCTTTGGCTAGTACCTTCACTACCATATTTTCTTTTTCTCCTTCTTGAGTCTCGATTGCTTCATGAAATTCTGGATTAAACTGCGCACCTTCTGCTGCAATTTCTTCAACGCCTTCTTGTGTAAAAATATCTTTAAATTGTTTTACAACCATTTCTAAACCTTCATCTTTTAAATGTGCTTGAGCTTTTTCCAGGTTCTCCAGTACAGGAATCAGTTTTTCTATTAAAAGACTTGCGGAAAGTCTGGAAAGAAGCTTTCTTTCCTCTTCAACTCTTTTTTCTAAGTTTTGATAATCGGCAAGAGCACGCTTGAGTTGACTCTCAAGTTCGTGAGTTTTGGCAACGTTTTTAGAATTTGTTTTTCCTGCTTTTGTTGCTTTCGGCATATTTACCTTCCTACTTCAGAAAGAAGTTGAGAAAAATATTTCATTGTTGGAATTATCATTGAATAATTCAACCTTGACGGACCAATAATGCCAAGAAAGCCTTGATGCGTCGGCATTTGATAGCGAGTAACTACAAAACTGCATGGTTCAAGATAAGGAATACCGAGTTCTTCTCCAAATAAAATTCTGAGCTTTTCTTCGCGTGGAAGTTGATTCATTATCGGCGCAAGCATCTCTGCTTTGTCTAACATGGAAAGTATTTGTTTGGTTATGTCGATATCGTAAAACTCTGGCATATCTAAAATATTTGCCATGCCTGCCGAATAAAGATCTCCTACGTCGTCGGTTACAACTGCAAGAGACCTTGTTTGGTCAGCTAAAGCTTTAGCTGTATGTCGGAGAAGTTTTTCATAAGGTTCGTTTGGTTCGGTTAATTCTTCTTTAATGGCAACTTCATCCTTTAGTGAAAGCGATTTTTCTTCCATTAGTTGGTCGACGTAGAATTTCATGCCAGCAGAAGTTGGAACACGGCCTGCAGAAGTGTGGAGTTGCTTTAGATAACCCATGTTGGTGAGTTTGACCATTTCGTTTCTGATAGTTGCCGGTGAAACTCCTAGTGAGGATTCCTTTTCAATAGTTTCCGAGCCAACAGCTTCTGCGGTTTCGATATATTTTTCGATAATTACCCGAAGTAAATTTTTGTGGCGTTCGGTTAAATCCATAGAGAGTTAGCAGACAATGTATCACGAGTGCTAATATTTGTCAAGAGGAAATTAAACACCAAAATATTCCAGAGTATAAGTTTGTCTATCAGTGGTTACTTTTGATTTATAAACCGGAAGGCTTCTTTTTCTTCCCCTTAAGAAAAACTCTTCGGTCATTTTGTAGTCGCTTGGAATAAATAAATCTCTATTTTGTCTCATTTCCCCCTTTGTGAACCATCTGACTTCACCCTCAGTTTGAGTTTTGGCATGATCTGTTTCAGCTGTGGTTTCACAAACCCAAATTACAAAATGATTTGTAATTTTGCCATCAGTTTGTAAATGTTCAACGACGACTCCCTTTATACTAACAAACTTAACGTTTAGTCCGGTTTCTTCGAGAGTTTCTCTAACAATCGCATCTTCAATATCTTCTCCAAATTCTATTTTGCCGCCAATCATACTCCAGAAACCTTCGTATGGTGGCTTTGTCCTTTTTATGAATAGCAATTTATCACCATATATAACCGGACTTGCAGCAACGTTTTCAATCTGTAAAGTTTCTTCTTCTTTCACTGGATTTCTCTCAGACATATTTTAGGCATCATTTTAACATTTCAGGCACGTCAATTTGCATCACTTCAACTTGAAATCGAAATATCTTCACTTTAATGATTTAAATCATTAAAGTATTTAGCCTTAATTTTTACCGGATTTGTGGAGCCGACGGCAACTTTCATGCTTGATGTATAATACTTTTGTGATGACAGAAAGACAAGATAAGTCTTCGGCGGTGATAGCTGAAAAAGCGATGATTGAAGAGATAGGAACCCTTGGCAATTCTCCTCAGAAAAGAGCGATATTCTTAAAAGCCTTTGGACGTTTTAGACAACAAGTAATTGACCTTGATCATGTCGAAGGTCTTGTTGTCGGTTTTAATAGAAAGGAAGAAACTATAAACGTAGTTCACCTCCTGAAAGATCCTGAGCCTAACCCCGAAGAAAGAATATTTGAGGAAACCTTTAAAGCAATGTTCACTAATGCTGACCCGTTTGATAGGGATCTTCTTTTAATTTCCACAGCTTACGCAAAATTAGCACCAGCATTCAGGGGTTCAACAGTTAAAGTTTTTGTATTCACTGCCCCTCTTGATATTAATCTGGAAGTTGCCTACACAAAAAATGTTCGTGATAGTTCCCATCCTATGGTACTTATATCTAAGAGTAATACTCCTAGATTGCTTTCAGCTGCAGCCTAACTTTTATATTTTTAAAACTGCAAGAAAGCCTCCTGCGGTATATCTACTTGTCCAAAGCGGCGCATGCGCTTTTTGCCTTAATGCGAATATAATTTAACTTCGGGCATTGGAAAATGCCGCTTATTGTAGGTAATTAATGTTAAATGAAAATTTGCGGCGGTTGCTGCAATCAGCATATCTGCAATATCAAGTCTGTACTTCTGTTTAAATGCGCCGGCTTTCTCTGCTATCTCGAAAGTAGCATCGAGGGGAAAGAAAATATTTTTTAGTTGCTTCACCACTTTTTCTGGCTGCTTGGTTAAACCGGCTCTAACTTCAGATATGGTAATAACGGAACAGTAAAGATTACCGATTTTTGAGAGGTTCTCTACTAGTCTTACTTCCTTTTCTCGACTCTTAAGAAACCAAATAATGACGTCTGAATCGACTAAATATTTATCCACGAATTTTCTTATTTAGACGAACGTTCGTCGAGGCCCAAAGACTTCTTCGCCAAGCAGTCAGCTCCTTGTCCGATTTAAAATCTATACCGCCGGCTTTGGTCCATATTCCTTTTAATTTTTTCAAGCTTTCTTCCCTTTTAATTCTTGCGATTTTTTCTTTAAGGGCTTCTGCGATCACTTTACTTCTTTCTCTCGGGGAGATGATTTCCCTGAGATCTGCAGCTAAGTCTTTTGGTAATGTTATATTAATTCTGGAAACATTTGTGCTCATAATCTATACACATTTATAATACATACTTTAAATGCTCTTGTCAAGGTCGTTTTTTAAATCTTTAACACAGCTAGGAACGCCTCTTGTGGTATGTCTATATTACCGAACCGCCTCATTCTTTTTTTACCTTTTTTCTGTTTCTCCAAGAGCTTTTTCTTGCGGGTGACATCCCCGCCATAGAGTTTTTGGGTGACGTCTTTGCGAAATGCAGGAATTGTTTCTCGGGCAATGATTTTTCCGCCGATTGCAGCTTGAAGGGGAATAGCTATCTGCTGGCGGGGAATAATGTCTTTTAATTTTTCTACCAGTTTTCTGCCAAATGTTTCGGATTTATCCTTATGTACCACCTGAGATAACCCTTCGACCTGTTCGTGATTAACTAAAATATCGAGTTTAACCAATTTTGATTCACGATACTCCCCGATTTCGAAATCAAAAGACGCAAAACCCGAAGTAGCACTTTTTAGCTGGTCATAAAAACCGATTAAAAGTTCGATTAAAGGAATTTCGGCTTCAATTTTTAAAGCGTTACCGATATTTTCAATATGTTTTTGTTCTCCTCTTTTGTCGTATATAAGATTAGAAATTACACCCATATATTTTTTGGGAGCAAATATTGTAACTATTGCAATTGGTTCTTTTAGAGATCTTGCCTGAGGATTAAACTGTTGAGCTTTATTAATAATTTCTCCGTCAACTTCAAAATTTACAGAAGGAGAAGTAACTATAATGTCTAAATCGTATTCTCTTTCCAGTCTCTCTTGAGTAATCTGCGCGTGTAGAAGCCCCAAAAATCCGCAACGGAAACCTTGGCCGAGTGATGTTGATGACTCCGAAGAAAAATTGAGTGCAGCGTCGTTTAGTTTTAATTTTTCGAGTCCTGTTTTCAATTTTTCGTGGTCATGAGGGTCGGTGGGATAAAAAGATAGGAAAACAACGGGCTTTGCTTCTTGATATCCGGGTAGAGAATTTGCGGGATTTTCGACGGTTGTTACTGTGTCTCCGACTTTTACGCAAGATAGATTTTTAATGTTTGTAATTATGTAACCGACTTCTCCATCTGATATTTTTTCAACTTGAGTGGGTTTTGGTGTCAAATAACCAATTTGCAGTACTTCGGCACGGGTTTTTGTTGCCAATAATAATATTTGATTACCAATTTTGATTTCACCACCAAAGAGCCTGATTGTTGCAATAACTCCTTTATAAGGGTCTAGAGAAGAATCGAATATTAAAGCCTGCAATCCCTCAGCTAAAGGCCAGGCCTTTTTGCTCACCGATAGACTAGACCCAAGGCCTGGCCTTGTTCTAGGTGATGGAACTTTTTTAATAATTGTTTCTATTACTTCTTCTACGTTTTCCCCTGTTTTTGCTGAAACTTTAATTATCTCGTCTTCTGAGAAACCCAATGCTTTTATTTCTTCGATGGTTTTTCCAATATTTGCCTGTGGGCTATCGATTTTATTGATAACTGGAATAATTGTGAGATTAGCGTCAAGCGACAATTTAAAATTGGCGAGTGTTTGTGCTTGAACTCCTTGCGTAGCGTCAACAATTAAAACTGCTCCTTCAACAGAAGCAAGAGATCTGGATACTTCGTAGGTAAAGTCAACGTGGCCGGGGGTATCGATGAGGTTCAGAATGTAATTCTGAACCGGTGAATGGTTAATGGTTAATGGTTCGTTGGCTTTTTCGTATTCGCGATGAACTATAAACGATGAACTATAAACCAGTCTTATAGCTTTAAGCTTAATCGTGATGCCGTATTCGCGTTCGAGTTCTAGACTGTCAAGAAGTTGTTCAGGGTGGCCCTTTTCGACAGCCCCGCAAATTTCCATGATGCGATCGGCAAGAGTTGATTTGCCGTGATCTATGTGTGCAACAAGACAGAAGTTACGGATGTTAGCTGTTTTCATGTTATTTTGTTATTGATAAAAATACACTATTTTTTAAAGTATTTATACTTTGTAAATCTGCAGTGTGCGAAAAATGACCGATGTATGATTGCAGTGATTGATATGGAAGCCGATTTTTCGTAATTCTTTTGAAGACTCTCTTCTTAGTCTTCGTCTTAACCAACCGATAATGAGGTAAAACCGTGTATCCACAGAAATCAATTCCCCAATAAAATTTTCTTAAGAATATTTTATTGGGATGAAGCTCGAGTCTTAGCTCGCTATCTAAAAACTGTTTTAATGTATTAATACATTGGTACAAGTGCTCTCTGTTTGAACCTAGAATTAGAAAATCATCCGCGTATCGGAGGTAGTATCTTGTTTTTAGTTTGTGCTTAATAAATTGATCAAGCTAGTTTAAGTATATATTGGTAAATATCTGGCTGGTTAGATTGCCCAGTGTATACTTTGGCAACTAGTAGAGGTCCGACCTGTGATAGAGGTTGAACCTCTATTTTCTGATCTGGTATTAATTTAAAAAAACGAAAACCAAAATTCAAGAAGCCAAAATTCCCAAGATTTCAATTTTCAAATCTCAAGATTTGCAGGCACTACCACGGGGAAGGCAAAGACACCGCCAAGGGCACAGTCGCGGCGCCAGACGCAGACGCGCAATAGACCGTCAGGGCGGTACCGACCAACATCAGCAACGCGGGAACCAAACGTTTCGTCTGGTGTTCTTGCATGAAAACCAACTAAAAGTTTCTTGCCTATTCGCTTTTGGTGTTCAATGTCAAGTTGCGTGTCAACATACGCATGAGCCATGATGGCTTTAACGCCTGGAACCTTAAGATCTTGATCAAACTCGCCCTCAATCATTTCCTTCTGCCTGTCTAGAGCTCGCTCATTGCTTTTAGGAATGGGAACGCCTCTTTTTGTCTTTTTGTCTACAAAAGCAGCCGCTTCAAAAGAGACGGGTACCACAAGGCTTCTTAGATCTTGTGCTGCATTGACATAACCAAAATATTGTGCATCCTCAATTAGCTGTTGGGTAATAGATTTGGGCCGGATTTGGCAAATGATAATTTCCTGACCAGCCTCCTTGGCCTTTTCGGCCAAAGCCTTGCTCTGCTCATTGGAAAACCTAAAAATTGATTCTTCTTGTTCAGCGCGCTCAGCTGTCATATGGTTGCGGATTGTATATATTTATAGGTCTTTTTTCAACTTTGTAATTTTGGGCTTGCTGAAAACCTACTTATTCCTGTCATTCCGAACTAGTTTCGGAATCTGAGCTTAGATCCTGAATCCCTTCGATTTCACTCAGGGCAAACAAGTTCAGGATGACAAATGGCTAGATTGTAACAATAACCTATTTTTAATTAATCATGACTGACAGGTTTTCAGCAACCTAAATTTTTATTGCCATTAGGGCGTCTGGTCTTGAGCATCGATAGAAGTAATTGGGGGCCTTTTTAATTTGCTTGGCCAAGTCATTACCCTTTTTAAGAAATGGGTAAAAATTATGAGCTGATCTATTTTGAAAAGATAAGAAAGAATTATGTAAACAGTAAGACCGGACAAGGTTGCAATGGTTGTCAAAAGAATCAGGCCAACAGTTCTTGTGGTGTCGAATACTAACTGGTCCAAAAGTTTCATAGGGATGTATAGGGAAATAGCCGTAATAATTGTAATAATTCCCATCTTTATGGGAGGAACAAAAAAAGTATTAAAATCGAAGCCGCCAACTTTTTTATGCAGGAAAAATAGAAGGCCGAGTGCGTTTAGTATCTGACCAATTGAGTAAGCGGCTGCAAGCCAAATTATGGAAAGTTTGAGGATAAAAACGAGAATAATACTTAATGCAATATTTGTGCCAATAGCAACAACACTCACTTTTACAGGGGTCGTGCTGTCTTTTAGAGCATAAAAGCTTCTGGTTAAAAGTAAGCTGATTGATTGAGCGGCAATCCCGATGGAAAAAGCAATCAGTACCCTTCCGGTTAAAACTGTAATTTCCCATGGAAGTTCCCGGGCACCAAATACAAGACGAACTGCGGGAACCCTAAGAATTGCAAGTATGGCTGCTGCCGGCAGAATTAAAAATAATATTTGGTGAAAAGATTCTGAGAATAATTTTTTGAATTCCTCTTTTTTACCACCGTGATGATGGATAGACAATGTGGGCAGTGCCGCCTGGGAAATTGGTGCCGCGAAAAAAGCAATTGGTACAAGCTGTAGTACTTGGGCAAAATTAAAGGCAACTATTGAACCTATAGCGGCAATTGAGGCAAGGGCGATATTTATTATCTCGGAAAGCCGAGTTAAGCCCAGAGTTATTGACCGTGGCCACATTAAAAGAAACATTTCGCGAACATCTTTATTTTTGAGGTCGAAGCTAAATCTGAATTTAAACCCAAGATAAAAAACGAGCGGCAGCTGAACTACCATATGTAGTAGTGCTCCCAGTATCATTCCGAAGGCAGGCGCGTGAATTCCGATAACGGGAGATAGAAAAATAATTGAGATAATTATCCCGAGATTGTAAAAGATAGATGCCACTGCCGGAATTAAAAATCTTTGGAAGGATTGTAGAATTCCGGTCAAGAAAATCGAGACTACAAAGAAAAGTTGGGCTAACAGCATTATTCTGAGTAATCTGGCTATTAAAACTTGGGTGTTAGGGTCTTTGTCTATCAGACCGGGAGCGATGAGTGTAGCAATAGGTGAGGCAAAGATCATTATTATAATTGTGAAAATTGCGAATATTACAAGTGAGATTGTGATCATTGTGGAAGATAGCTTCCAGGCTTGTTCTAGCTTGTCACGAGATAGATATTGGGAAAAGATGGGAATAAATGCCAACGCAATGGTGCCAAAAATTAAAACTTCGAAAATAGCATCAGGCAAAATTGAGGCCGCGATAAAGCTATCCAAAAGCTTAATATCTTCACCGAAATAGGCTGCAAGTAAACGGTAGCGAATAAGCCCAAGAACTCTGGAAATTGCTACTGATACCGCGATTAAAAAGGCGGCGGAAAGAATATCTTCCTGTTTTCTTCTAAATATGTTCGCGCCGTTTTTGAAAATACTAATCATTGTGATAGAATTATGCCTCAATTGACCTAATTGACCTAATTGTATTAAATTTAGTCCATTGAAGTGCGAGGTTAGAAGTGAGACAATCCAACTTCTCACATCAGTTTCTACACTCCCATTTCACACATCTCACTTCTAGAACTGGGCTTTGGTCATTGGATATAAATTGTACTTAGAAATTTTAATGTTATGCCAGTTACAAAACAAGCGATAAAAAAAGTTCGACAAGACAAGCGCAAGGCTATTTACAATGCACGAAAAAAAAGGGGCTATAAACAGGCTGTTAAGAATTACTTGAATAAACCAACAGCTGCAGCACTGCAAAAGGTCTTTAGTACTTTAGATAAAGCAATGAAAGTAAATATAATTCACAAGAATAAAGCGTCTAGATTAAAATCACAGCTAGCTAAAAAATTACCTTCTTCTAAATCCAAACCAAAAACTAGTTCGAAGTAGACGCTTTGCGAGAATTTCGCAACTATCATAATCGTTGTTACGATAGTTCTCCATTCTCTAAAAGCTGCAAGGCTTAAGTCTCAATTATCTAATAAACTACCGTCTTCAAAATCGAAAAAGGCTGCCACAACAACCGAAAAATCCCCTAAATCTTAAGGGCTTGACCCTTCGACTCGCTTCGCTCGCTCAGGGTCTGCGCCATGAACTGAACTTCGTTCTAGTTCATGGCTTGACAAACAATTTAATTTCCAGCTAAGCTTAAAGTAGGTATGAAACTTTCAAGTCTGCGAAAGTCATTATTTTCTAAAGCTGTAGGTTTTTCATCTGCACTCGCAACTTCGCTGTACCTAGCTACAAGTGCGCTGGCGCAGACATCTACAGGTACCACAGGTACAACCACTACAACCAAAGGTGGTACAACTTCGTCTTTACCGGAGGCGGGTACTACTGAGCTTACCTACCTACTGTTTATAGGTGGAATAGTTTTGTTTGTGATTGGAACTATAAAGGTAGTTCAAAGCTTTAGAGAGTAAGCGCGGATAAATTCCCTTTTTAATGTAATTCGATAAGTCGTTCGACCTCGTCTTTGAGGCGGATTAGGACTTCGTTGTAAGTAAATTGTCCAACGAGTTCGGGGCCGCGCTTAAGATTGACGTGAGTAGGCCCACACCAAAGACCAAGGTCGGCGTCATCAGTTTCTCCCGGACCATTAACTCTACACCCCATAACAGCAATAGTTATGTTATTGTCTTTCGCAAATTCCGTTAGTTCACGCACGCTTTGCGCAAGCTCAACAAAAGCCTCGTTTTCAACTCTTGAGCAAGATGGACATGAAATTATATTTAATCCCCCATCTTGAATTTCTGATAAGGATAGAAATTCTCCTGCTTCAATTTTCTCAAGAATTTCACGACCCACGTGTATTTCTTCACCTTTTTCCTCAAAAGGTAGAGTTAGGGAAACTCGAATTGTATCACCTATGCCAATCGGAATTAATTGTTCGAAGGCGAGTCGAGTTTTCATAATGCCGCCCAGAGGCATTCCTGCTTCAGTTACACCTAAATGGATTGGTACATCTGGACGAAGCTTTGCAAAACGTTTGTTGGCTTCAACAACTTTTTTTGGATCGGAATCTTTGAGGGAAACACAGTAGCGAGTAAATCCAAGCTTGTCTAGAATCTCGCTATGTTCAAGTGCTGATGCGACTATTGGGGATATTGAGTCAGAAGGATCGAACCTGTTGGCAACTTCCGGATCGACCGACCCACAGTTAACACCTACTCTTAAAGCGCAATCATGCTTTTCTGCCTGTTCAGCAATAAATGCGACTTTTTCCCTTGTCGACATTTGTTTTTCATGGTGCCAAAGGTGACCCGGGTTGTAGCGGATTTTATCAACATATGGTACTACTAATTTCGCCAAACGCCAGTTTTCTTGGAGATCAACCGAAAGTGGAACTACGGTCTGAGCCCGAATTTCTGCTAAAGCCTCGACATCTTTTATGCTATCTGCTGCAATTCTAACTAAAGATGCGCCAGCCTTTTCCAGCAATTGAACTTGCTGCAGGGTTGCTTCAATATCCTGTGTGTGCGTTGCAGCCATACTCTGAACTGCAATAGGCTTGTCTCCACCAATTTTTAAGCTGCCAATGCCAATTTCTTTGGTCTGCCTGCGTTCTATTGTTCCTCCAACTTAAATATTTGTTGCTGAACATATTCGGCAAGATCGGAATAAAGGTTACCTCGAGGAACTAGTACAAATTGGCCGCCATGGTCTTCTGGATTACCAACCTGCAAGATGCTCCCCTTTTCTTCGGTATCGAGAACAAGCCTGCGGATAGTAGTTGGGTCTATTTTGCCAGCCAATTTAGCAAAAAGTGGAATATCATCGTTTTCGATATTAGTGTCGATTGACTGACCGAAGGTTTTAATCAAATCTATGATTGTAGAAGGGTTAGTAAGAATCTCGGACGAAAGCATTTTGTCGCGAAATGCAAGAATGGCCTTCTGTTGACGCGCGCTTCTTGCAAAATCCGAGCCTTCGTCGTTTGTCCCCTTTCTGGACCTTACGAATTTTAAAGCAGTTTCACCGTCCATCAAAGTTGAACCTTGAGCAAATTCAATAGTTTCATATCGACAGGTAAATGGGTCGTTATTGTCATTGAGTTCATCTATTCGGATTTTTTCATCATCGCTAATCTTGACGACTTTAGTCTCTTGCCCATCTATTTCTTCAGTTTCAATTGTCAATCCGCATAGGTTGTTTTCTTTACCGCTAATTGGGTAGCGCTCGTCGATAAATGCATTTTCTACATTAACATTTAATCCATCGACTAAATCTACCGCCTTGACAAATCCATCAAAATCTAAACGCACTGCATAGTGAACAGGCATGCCAAATAGAAGGCTGATGGTTTCTTGCACTAATTCCAATCCGTCACCTTGTTCTAAGCCGTAAGCATATGCACTATTAATTTTGGCACGCAGATTAGGTGCCCAAAGATCTCGAGGAATAGAAACTAAAACGACATCTTTGCCTTTTTTATCGATTGAGGCAAAAATCATGGTGTCGGAGAGATATGGCCCTTCATGGCCCGGCCCTCCGGTTCCAAGAAGTAAAAGGTTGACTCTCCCCCTATCGCTTTCAAGTCCCGTATCCGTGATGAGTTCGACCACCGTTTTGGGGCCTTTAAATACAAATTCGCCCAGATTCAGAAATTTAATAACTCCTAAAACCACAAACGTTAATACGATTGCTAAAATAAGGATTTTGAGAATGGGGGCAGACCGTTTCGGTTTATGGCCCAATTGCCGCATTACTAAATTGTAGCGTTTTCGATGAGTTTAAGAAAAGAGTCCGGTTTGACGCTTGCCTGACCAACCAAACCCCCGTGGATATTATTTTGTGAGAAAAATGATTTAACGTTACTGTCGTTTATACTACCACCGTAAATCGTTGTAACGTTTTTGCCAATTTTGCTTGTAATTTCCCCCGCATTTTTATTAGCATCTTCAGGGTCGTCCGGTTTAAATTCGCCGCCTCCGCTGATTGCGCTAGGTGGCTCAAAAACAAAAATTATTTTGTCCCAGTTTTCTTTGAGTAGCTCACCTTTCTTTAAATACTCACCAAGTTGGCTTATATCACTTATACAAAGAATCGGGGTTATGTTGTTTTCTAGAGCGAGCTCAACTTTTTTAAAAACGTTTTCGTTTGTTTCGCCAAAATGTTTTCTTCTTTCAGAATGACCGATGATTGCATATTCAACAAGATCTTTTATCTGGCTAGCTGCAACTGCACCAGTGTAAGCGCCTCCGTTGAACTTAGAAATATCCTGTGCGCCGAGTTTTATGCTGAAAGCTTTAGCATCAATTAATTGTTTGGCGCCGGAAAGAAACGGGTAAGACGGACAATATATAATTGTGCCTTTGAAATCTTTTGCCCTGTTACCGACCGTATTTATCCAGTCTTGGGATTCTTCCCAAGTTTGGTTAGATTTAATGTTTGCTACCACTACAGGAGCGGGGTTACTCATATTTGGCAAGGGTTTTTAGAAAATTATCCTTTTGGATTGCCCCAACAATCCTTTCGACCTCTTTGTCGTCCTTTTCAATGATGTAGGTCGGGATCGACATTACTTGATATTCGGCCGCCCTTTCCTGATTCTGGTCGACATCGATCCTTTCGAACTCAACTTTCCCCTTGAGTTCTTTTTCCATCTCATCGATGATGGGATTCATGAATTTACAGGGGCCGCACCATTCTGCCCAAAAATCTAATACTTTGACCATAAAACCTCCTTGCTATAATTTATCAGGTGTATTATTTATTGTAGCTAATTTTAACCGGATCTCTCAACCTTTGAAGTGAAATGGGTCACACTACACAATGATTATCTTTCTATGTCTAGGATACTAAATGACCTAGATCAATATCAACAATTAGCTGTTGTGCAAACCGATGGGCCGGTATTGATTCTGGCTGGCGCCGGCAGTGGCAAAACTCGGGTTCTAACTTATAAAGTAGCCTATCTAATTGCAAAAGGAATCAAGCCTTCAGAGATTATCGCAGTGACTTTTACGAACAAAGCTGCAAATGAAATGAAAGAGCGAGTCAGAAAGTTAATTGTGAATAGTAAATTGTTAATAGATAAAAAAGATCAAAACCATTCACTATTAACCATTCACGATTTACCTTACGTCGGTACTTTCCACGCCTTTTGCGCAAAAGTCTTAAGGGTCGATGGCAAATACATTGGGATCCCTAGTGGTTATTTAATTTATGACAGTGATGATTCGCTCACTTTGGTTAAAAGAATAATGAAAGATGCCAACATTTCTACGAAAATATATAAACCAAGCTCAATTCGCGCCGCTATAAGTTCTGCCAAAAACGAAATGGTGGACAATATTGCCTACCGTGATATTGCCCGAAGCCCATTTGGTAAAACGGTATTGGAAGTTTATGAAATATACCAAAAAGAACTGCAGACAATTGGTGCGTGCGATTTTGACGATCTGCTTTTAAAAACCGTTGGACTTTTTGAAAAAGTTCCTCAGATTCTCGAAAAATACTCAAGCAAATATAAATATGTTTTGGTGGACGAATATCAGGACGTCAATACTGTCCAATATATTTTGACTAAGCAGTTAGCGTCAAAATATGGCAACTTAACTGTTGTTGGTGATGCCTCTCAGGCTATTTATTCATTCAGAGGTGCCAATTTTCGCAACATTTTAAATTTTGAAAATGATTTTCTAAACGCTAAAGTTTTTAATTTGGAGCAAAACTACCGTAGTACAAAAAATATTTTAACAGCGGCAAACAGTATTATTTCCAAAAACACTTCCCACCCCGTTTTAAATCTATGGACAAAAAAACAAGTTGGCGAAAGAATCAGCATTTATAATGCGCAAAATGAAATTGACGAAGCGAATTTTATTCTTGAGAGGATTGTAACGAGCAGTAAACCACTTTCTAATTTTGCAGTTCTTTATAGAACAAATGCTCAATCCAGAAATATTGAAGAAGCGTTTTTGCACGGCAATATTCCATACAGGATTTACGGCGGTATTAGGTTTTATGAAAGGAAAGAAATTAAAGATGTGCTGGCTTATCTGCGGCTGATTGCCAATCCTGCTGATTCAATATCTAGAACTCGAATTGAAAAACTGGGCAAAGGCAGGCTCAAGAAATTTGAGGAGCTAAAGCAAAAAATAGATATCAATGTCATTGCGAGCGAAGCGAAGCAATCTCGGAAAAAAGATCGCCACGTCGAGTCTGACTCGACTCGCGATGACAAATCTAGTTTAAAGCCACTAGAATTAATCGGTAAAGTTTTGGAAGCAACCGAATATTTGAAGTTGATTGATGATGGTACAGAACAAGGCCTGCAAAGGGTAGAAAATGTAAAAGAGCTAAAATCGGTTGCCAGTGAATTTGAAAACCTTTCAACACTTCTTGAAAACATCGCACTGATGGAAGGCAAGGTTGCTCCGGAAGGTTCTTTCGAAGAGAAAGGTAAAAATTTCGTGACACTTATGACGCTTCATGCTGCTAAAGGATTGGAGTTTGAGAACGTTTTTATTGTTGGCATGGAAGAAGGCTTGTTTCCGCATTCAAGAAGTATGCTTGACCCTGCGGAAATTGAAGAGGAGCGACGTTTAGCTTATGTTGGGATGACACGCGCAAAACAAAAACTTTACCTTTCCTACGCTTCGCAGAGACTTTATTTTGGTTCAAAGAGCGCGAATTTAGTTTCCAGATTTATTGTAGATATTCCGGAAGAATTAATTTCGGCGATCTGAAATTATCTCCAATTGTCAATATCCACTTGTGCAAATGGAGCTGATTTTTCGTCGGGTGTTCGATCCACTTGTAATCTTACCCCTACTATGGTGACAACTATTGGCTCATCATTGTTATTAACTACTTCCCCATCTCTAACCTCGATTGCACTTCCATCAGCTGCTGTTGCTCTAATAATTTGATCTGGAAAAGCTAACCGGTGGCGTGGGTTAATTTTGAAATCTGCTTGAGAATTCTCATCTGGATATGCTCTCCATTCTTCGCCAGGCTTCATATCCCAGACTCTTGTACTCAAGGTTGTAGTAAAGAGTGAAGTGCGTACAACTGTTCGAGACCATGCTTCGACCGCAATCTCATCGGCAAAGTTTGTTTCGTGAGACATTGGTTGAATCAAAGCTTCTATGATCATAAGTTCAGGAATTTTATACAAAAATTTTCTAAATGTCAAACTATGGGATGATGGTTTATGTGATTTGTGGCATTTGTTAAAATGAATTGTGAATTTGAAAGTTCTCTGGCAAGACTCAAGACTGCATGTAGGTTTTACCTTATTTTTAGTCTGGCTTCTGGCCATTTGGCAATTTAGGACTGACCCAAATATCCTTCGAATTATTCTTTATCCCCTACTTTCTACCGCAATTATTGCACTTTTTGATTTTGAGTTAACTTATCTTAGGTATCGAAAAAATTACCTGCCGACAGCGGCAGTTGTTTCCGGATTTTTAATTGGTCTGATCTTAGCTCCCACAGAACCTTTTTATGTAATTATTCTTGCCTCGATTTTGGCCTCACTTTCAAAGCAATTTGTGGTGGCGGGAATACGTCAGCATATTTTTAATCCGGCAGCGTTTGGCATCATGGCGGTTTTTTTAATTTTTGGAACAACCGTTTCCTGGTGGGCAGTTGCTTGGGGGTTTTTACCGCTAATTATCCTCATCCCGTTGATGTTAAGAATCCTTTGGAAGCTCAAAAGGCTCTTTTTGCCTTTAGGTTTTTTATTAGTTTATTTTTTATACCTGTTATCCACATCGACATTTGATATCGCTGCAAGAACCATAGTTGACCCAACTCTTTTGTTTTTTGCACTTGTTATGCTTCCGGAGCCAATTACTTCTCCAATTGCTGGGCACCTTAAGTATAGTTTTGGGTTGATGGTGGCAATTTTGGCAATTTTGATATCTAGATTTACGGCATTTTCTACAATTTTCTTGCCTGCGCTGCTTTTAGCAAATTTAGGATCTTTCTTAATTTTGAGAGTTAAAAAGGCATCATAATTTTCTCAAAAGAGTGATAGGATAAAATTAGGTAAACTATGATTGTTCGTGAAGTCGAAGAAAACGAAAAGAATTTATATAACAAAAAAGTTAATCATCTTGTTCAGTCTTGGGAATGGGGAGAATTTCGTAGAAAAACCGGGCTCGATGTAGTAAGGCTAGGACACTTTGAAGGTGACCATTTAGAAGAAGGTTACCAATTGACTTTCCACAAAGTTCCGCTTTTCCCCAAAAAAATTGGCTACTTTCCAAAAGGGCCAATGCCAAATACCAGAATGATTGCTGCGCTTAAAGAGGAAGCAAAAAGTAAAAATGCCGCATTTATTAAGCTTGAGCCGAATGTGGTTTTAGCTAGTGAAAAGGGTGAAAAAGATATTATTGCCGATTTTAAAAATTTTGGTTTAATACCTTCGAAAAAACCTTTGTTTACCAAATGGAATTTTTTAATTGACCTTACAAAAAGTGAGGATAGTTTACTCGCTGCCATGCACCCCAAAACTCGTTACAACATTAAAGTAGCCCAAAGATACGGCGTAGAAGTTAAAGACAGTACAGACGAAATTGATTTTGATATTTATTTAAAACTTTATTTTGAAACTACAAAGCGGCAAAAATATTTTGGCCATACACCCCAATATCATAAACTGGTTTGGGAAACTTTAATGCCGGCTGGTATGGCGAGGGTTTTGATGGCAAGGTATCGAGGAAAGCCGCTTGTTGCTTGGATGCTCCTGAATTTTAAGGATACTCTTTATTATCCATATGGGGGTTCTTCTTTGGAACATAAAGAAGTTATGGCGTCTAATTTAATAGCTTGGGAAGCGATTCGCCTTGGCAAAAATATGGGGCTTAAAGTCTTTGATATGTGGGGAGCTTTGAGCCCAAAAGTTACAGAAAAAGACCCTTGGTACGGCTTCCATAAGTTTAAAGCAGGATATGGCGGTTTGCATGTCGAGTATGTGGGAACTTATGATTTGATTTTAAATAATGCTCTTTACAAAAGCTTAAATATGGCCGACAGAATGAGATGGCTGATGTTGAGGATGGGACGGCGGTAAAGATTGGAAAATGCCGAAAGTCCTAAATTATTAAGTGAGATAGATAAGATAATTGCACAAAATAGCGAAGTGAAAAAGACGGGAGTCGGCGGCTATGTTTTCTGGGGGCTTGCCATCCCGCCATTTACTACAATCTGGACAATGTATGCAGCGAGTAAAAAAGGCGTGCTTCATATCCTCGTTCCAACAATGACGCTTGTTTATACGATTTTATTTGCACTCTTTAGTTTTTCTGTCATTTACTCGCCAAAGTCTTTTGCTGATGTTTCTGCCGTAAAGTTTGCAACTCAAGTACAGTTACCAACAGTTCCTTCCTGGATTGTCGCTTCAACCATAATTTTAACAATATTGGGAATACTGGGCGGCTGGTATTTTCGTGGTGTTGCCAAAAAACAGGGTTCACTTTCGAAAGTATTGATGGTTTCCCTTTTGGGGATTTTATTATTGCAGTTTTTTGTGGAATTTAGGGAGCTCGTTTTTATTAATACTGTAATCCGCAAATCTATCGGGGATATTTATCCGGGTTTATAAGTCAAACTTTGTAGAGATAAATTCCGTCTTTAACTTTAATGGGTTTTTTGTCGGGGAAAGAATGCAAATTTACTACAATTCTAGTTCCGGGTGTAGCGTTTTTGTAAACAAAGTCTTCGAATTTTTTAATTGATTTTTTTAGGCTATAGACAAAAATTACGTCGGCGATTTTTAAATCCGCTTTCCACATATTTTTTTTCTCAATTTCAATTTGGTTACCTAAACCTTTCAGCTTTGTGTGGATTAGAGTTAAACCGATTAAAAATGGATTGAGTTCGTAACCTCTTGCTTGAGCACCCTTTTCGGCTGCAGCAAAAAGCAGCCTGCCGTCACCCGAACCAAGATCTACAACCGTCTCCCCTTTTTTAATTTGAGCAAGCTTTATAATCGTTTCAATTTTATGGCGTTTTGTGGCAACGTAAGGAAGGTCCAGAAAAATATCGATTGCATAAAATACGCCCACTAAAATAACTAAAAGAAGAAAAATCGCAACGATAATAAGAAGAGCTCCGACGATAATCTGCATTTTAAATTATATTCACCTCCGAGGTGTTCTCTTGTCGCCGACCAGACTTCACCTCGGAGGTGGCTAGATCACGGTTTTGCTAAAGAAAATGGACAGATAGATTTATAAGCACAGTATACACAAGTCCCCTTCGACAAGCTCAGGGTGCATGCAATTATGTAATCTTTGCTAATGAGAAAGGACATATCGAATTATAAGCACAATAATTGCATGCAGGTTCGCGGCCGAAATATTTGGGATTGGCTGCGAAATGATTGTTAGTAATATCCCTTCTGATATTGTCTGCGGTGTCTATAATTAATTTTTCGGTTTTTTCTAAAGTTTCTTGGGTCGGAGTATAAAATCCTTCAATTCCGGTTTCTAAAAAATGGAGCGTGAGTTTTTGGGGAATAATTTTGTGGCTTTTGTAATAATAGAGAGCGTAGACTGCAAGCTGAGTCGATTCTTTAGCCTGGCTATTCGCTCTTCCCTCGTCAATATTTTCTGAAGATTTGTAATCTATAATTTCGACTTCGGAACCTTTTCTAACGTCTACTCTATCGAATCGACCGGTAATCGTAACGCCCGACAGAGAAAACTTGAAGGGTGATTCAATGAGACTGGGAACGTCTTTAGTTTTTGATTCACGTTTATAGAATTGCTCCAGGGCAATTTTACCTTGAGCTTTTCTTTTTTCTTCATGCTCAACTGTTAAAAATCCTTCGCTGTCCCAGGCATTTTCAAAAACTTCTAGAAGATTTCCCAGCGACATTAGCTGTCCGCTTTTTTTAACTCGAAAAAACTGGGCAACTGCCGTGTGAAGAGCGGCGCCATAAGCAATTGCATGATGACGAACTATGGGAAGACGTAAAATGTGCACATAACGATATTTAAAAGCGCAAGTTAAATAATCGTCGATCGAACCTTGGGTAAGTTTTAAAACGTCAACGTCGAATAAAACTTGTTGGCTCGTCTGCCAGCCGGTGGATGTAGGGGCTGGTGCAAACTTTTCAATTTTTTCAAGTGGAGACAGTTTGGTAAATATACTATCTGCTTTTGGCTTATCAAGCGCTTCCAAAACAAATGGTGAAATCTTTTTAAGCCTTCTGCCTCCAACATCCCGTGACCAAGAAAAGTACGCTAAATCCATGGCACGAGTTACCCCAACATAAAAAAGCCTCCTTTCCTCCTGCATATGCCAATCACCAGAGGGCAAAGTTTCGCGAATAATTTTTTCTGGAACCTCTATTGCTTCACCACGATATCGGCTAGGGAATCTGTCGGATACCAAATTAACCATAAAGACAACCGGGAATTCTAAGCCTTTAGCACCGTGAACCGTCATGACATTAACGGCATCTAAGTCGGGATCGAACTCAATTGTTGCCGGGTCGTCTCCGGCAGACCGAAGAGCCTCGAGGTATTCTATGAAATTTTGAGTCGAATTATTAGACGCAACTTGTTCAAACTCTTTTATCTTGTCGAAAAATTTGGCAATGTTTTGGATTTTTATCTGCCCTTCCACTTGGTTCTCGCGATCTAACCGCGTGAGATATCCGGTGCGTTTTAGAAAATCGTATAAAACTTTGCCAACATTTTGGCGACGGGAGAGCTTGATGGATTCATCTAAGTCATTCAAGATTTTTTCGATAATTGATTGGCTTTCGCTAGATAATTCGAATTCTTTAAGCCCCATACCCATGTCATCCTGAGGAGACGCAGTCGACGAAGGATCTTGTGATTCTTCGCTTCGCTCAGAATGACGTCTCTTAGAGCTAGAATGTATCTCCAAATTCTTTAATAAATAGTACAAAGATCGATTCTTTTTCTTTGCAAAAGACGTCAGTTTGATAGCATCGGTTGGTGGTAATTGATAAATGTCCGATGTTATTAGGTTGTAAATATTTAAGCTATCTTCAAAATTTGTAATTGCAGTAAGATATGAAATTAAAATACTGACTTCTTCTTGCTGATATAGGCCAGATGAACCAACAAACTTGTGAGGGATACCTTTCATATTAAGTGATCTTAAGAAATGATCAGCCTGGAAATTGGCGCGAACTAAAATTGCAAAATCTCTGTATGTGTAACGCTTAACGCTTTTTTGATTTATCAATCTTTCAATTTCTTCAGCAACCAGATCGGCTTCTTCGCTCAGCGTGTCCGCAAAAATTTCCTGAGGCAAATGCCCGACATTAGTTTTGATGGATTTGAGTTTTTTATCAATTTTATTTTGGACTTCCAATCGGTTTGGGTCATTGTGCCTAATTAAGCGGTAAGCGCTGTCTAGAATTTTTTGAGTGGATCGATAATTAACCGTTAAAACTACCTGTTTTGTTTTTGGATAATTTTTCTTAAATTCTAAAATGTTGGAAATTGCAGCGCCGCGGAATTTATAAATCGATTGATCGTCATCGCCAACTACACAAATATTTTTGTGAGAGCTTGCCAAAGTTTTGACAAGTTCGTTTTGGGCAAAATTTGTATCTTGATATTCGTCTACCAAAATGTATTTAAATTGTTGTTGATAATTTTTTAAAAGTTTTGGGCGACGCGTGAATAGTTCAATCGTTTTAACAACCTGGTCACCAAAATCTAAAAATCCAGCTTCGTCTTTAAACTTTTCATATTTTTCAAAAGCATGCGCAAGTTCTTTGTATTTTTTTGCTTCTGCTTTCTCATCGCCTTTAGCCTTTAGCCCTTCGACTTTGCTCAGGGTTAACTGGCGTTTAACGTATTGCGAAAACTCAGCTGGACTGACGTTCTCGTCTTTTAGTCTTGAGAAAAAATCTAAAATTGACGAAATAAATTTTGTGGGATTACTAAGCGGCCGCCAATAATCTAACTCAAATCGAAACAAATTTTGCTGGAAAAATAAAACTTGTTGGGGCTTGCTAAAAACCTTGAAGTCTGGTGAAAAACCAATTTCTAAAGCGTTTTCACGAAGAACACGGTCACCAAAAGCATGGAACGTAGAAATCCAAGTGTCGATAAAACCGTATGGAACGAGTTGGTCGACGCGCTCTTCCATTTCTCCGGCAGCCTTGTCTGTAAAAGTGAGTGCCAAAATTTCAGAGGGTTTGGCTAACTTTTTTTCAATAATGTAAGCAATGCGCCGAGCAATTACTGTAGTTTTACCAGTCCCGGCTCCGGCGATAATTAGAAGCGGACCTTCGGTTGTTTTAACCGCTTCCAATTGTTCATGGTTTAAATCTTTGAGTAAATCAGCCACGCGGCCATTTTAGCATGAGTTTTCTAAATCTTAGATCTCTGGTCAAGTTAATCGATTAATTTGGCCAAATATTTATTACTTCACTGATTCGAATCAGTGAAGTAGGTATTTCAGCATTTGAATGTAGTAACACGAAAACTTCGGGAGCTTAAGATCTTTCCCACTTCACACCAACCAAATCTAGTAGATCGGCATCTGCCCACATGTAATCCCAGCGATTTGGCGGTTGAGTCGGATTTTGCAGTATACTGGGGTGAAATAGCTCTTGCACCATGCGCTCTCCTGACGGGTTAGAATCAAAGTCTACAAAATCTAGAAGTTGACTATCCCTGAATCTTTGCATTACCAATTTCCCGTCTTCTAAATGGAAATGATAGTCACTATTTCTTCCTTGAGTTTGAAGTTCACCACGCATCAATATTTGCTCGTAGTCTGATTTTCTAAAAAAATCAGAATAACCACCAGTAGCGGATTTGTATAACAGAAAAAAAGGATCTGAATCTGCTTGGGTCTTGTTAGAAGAAGTAGTATGGTAATTTATCACTAGCACTGCGTTGTCTTCACTGTTTGGCCTCCCTCTGACCAGAGTTAGCTCATAAAGGGTGGTTGGTGGGATAAAATTGAGAGTAGCTTGAAAGTAGTCTTCGTGATCAAAAACCCTCTTTATAAGGTGTGGTGCTATCTTGTTGTGCGTCCAAAAACTTGCAACGGATTCTGGTTCGTAACCTAAACATAGCCTTGATGAATAAACTCGCGATACTTTACGTTGTGGATCAACTTGAACATGGAACTCTCTTTCTGGATAGGAAAATACAACAAAATCCTTCGATTCTCTTTCTCTTTTTAACCTGTCTATGTATGTTAAAAAATCCAAATCGAAATGGTTTTGGGGAAGGTTTCTCCCGGGATCTATCTCTCTGAGTTTGGACCGGTCATCTACATTTGTCACACTACTCCCATTTAGTTTTTCTGCTTTTTCTGGATCGAAACCAAGTATTTCCTTAACTCTCTCGTCGTACATGAGGCAAGATTATAGCAGTTGAATTGATTTGGTAGCAATTATTTAGCTTTAATTCTTTTTGCTGATTTTGCCCTTCGAGCTAAAGCCTCAGGACTTGCAGCTTCTATGGTTTAGACAGTCGATATTTTGGACGACAATCTAGTGAAATGGCTGTTGACGTCGTCGCTTTTTTTGTGATTCATATTTGTTATTTTAAACAAGCGATTCAAGACCCAAAACGATTTTGAGAGCGTCTTCGACTTCAAATAACTTGTAACTGGTAAGATTCCCTACCTTGTTTATCAATCTTCCCTTGTCTACCGAACGAATTTGGTCAACAATAATAGCCGATCGCTTGTCTAGGCCTTCATTCTCTATGTCTACAATGTTAGGACCCATAAATTCGGGAACGATTGAGCTGAAAGGTACCATTATAAGAGTATTAGAATTTTTATTTAAAGTATTGTTAGAAATTACAAGTATAGGTCGTTTTTTGCGCATTTCACGGCCAAAACCCGGATCCAAATCCGCGATAAAAATTTCGCCGCGTTTAGGGTAACTTTTCGAATGCTTCTGCATCTACGTACTTAAAATCTTCCTGAATCTCTCTATAAATTTTACTATTTAATTTGAGGCTTTTGATTAAGTCTTTTTTAAGGTTTTTTTTGCGTTTCAATTTTTCTTCTAAAGCTGCGGCAATGAACTTACTGCGTGATCCGCCGGGAATTGTTTTCCTGAGATCTCGCGCCAAATCCGCGGGCAATGTAATATTGATCCTTTGTGTCTGCATTACACATTAATTATACACACTTGATATTTTGGGTCAAGCTGTTTAACCTTTTGGTTTTAAACCTTTAGTTTTGTGACTTTCTATGGTCTGCACTGTTGATATCTTCGAGCTCAGACGAGAGAAGCGGGTGTTGACATCGTCAGAGCTGGCGGCGGCGTTTTTGATGTGCTTGGTAAGAACTGAGAGACTTCCGCCGAATTTGTCGGTCTCGTCGCCGATTTCGCGAAGAGCTGCCAGAATTTGGCCGGCTTGGGCTTCGATTTTTGAGCCTTCCAAACTCATGATGATTGCA
This sequence comes from Candidatus Curtissbacteria bacterium RIFCSPLOWO2_02_FULL_40_11, assembly GCA_001776505.1. Taxonomy (GTDB): domain Bacteria; phylum Patescibacteriota; class Microgenomatia; order Curtissbacterales; family GWA2-41-24; genus WO2-FULL-40-11. Next base: position 35,586 of record MFBV01000044.1, read on the forward strand.
CGCAAGTAAGCATACATGGTGCTTGGGGAAACCGGGCGCACGCGTTTGCGGTAGGCGTAATCGTCCAGTTCAGGCGCATTTGAAATCATTTCGTAATATACCGGTTCGGAAGGGATGTACATTAGTGCAAAATCCAATGTTCCTTCTTGTGGACGGATGTATTTCGTGCTGATCGCGTCGATGTGCTTTTTTACGTCTGATATAAATGCCTTTCGGTGGATGGCTTGATCTTTTTCTTCACGCGCCTTTGTCATCTTGCGGAAATTTTCCATAGGGAATTTAGCATCTATTGGAATAATTCCTTGTTCAAGCTGAATCGCCGCGTCTACAATTTCCCCTCCTTTAAATGCGTATTGCAAGTGAAAATGTTGTTTGGGCAAAGCTTGACCTAAAATATCTTTGAGTACAGCCTCACCAATTTGCCCGCGCATTTTGGGTGAGCGCAGAAATTCCTGTAGATCTTTCATAGATCTGCCAAGTTCGGTCATCTCGCCTACACTCTTGGATACTCCCGAAATTACTTGAGCTGCCCTATCAAGTCTCTCATTGATAGCTTTAGTCTGTTTGACCATGGATTCTGTAGTATTGTCCATGGAACCGCGCATATCGGAAACAAGTTGAGTTAAGAGTTTAGTAGTTTCGTCACTATTTTTATTTTCTGTCAGTTTTTTTATTTGGAAATAGATGACTGCCAAAGCTGCGATTACTAAAGAGGCGACCAGAATTAAAATTGTCTGCGAATCCATCCGCTAGATTTTAGCAAATTCGAAGCACGAAATACTAAATTCTAAACAAATTACAATAATCAAAATTAAAAATTATAAACTCTTTTGATAATTATGATTTAGAATTTAAATATTGTTTAGTATTTAGATATTATAATTTAGAATTTAATTAAAATAGATTTATGCAACGGTTACTTCCTTTTGTGTTTCTTATCTCAGTCGCATCGACATTCGGCATCTCTTGGATTGTGGTTGCTGTTGATCCTGATAGTGCGGGCTGGTACAATTTCGCGCTTTTGATTTTTTTGATTTTCGCGACAGTTGCCGGATTTCTGGGGTTGTTTTTGTTTTTTGTAAGAACCAGATTCTACAAAAGATACAGTGTGAACTGGTACATAAAAACTTCTTTTAAGATGAGTGTTTTTGTGGCGTTTTTCGTAGCTTTAGCGTCAACACTCGCAATTTTGCAACTGATATCAATTTTCAACCTAATTCTGGCCGGTTTGGCAGTCAGCCTATTTGCAATTTGGAGTTTTTTAGGGGGGGAATAAGTGGTTGCTGGTTACTGGTAGCTGGAAACTAGTTGCTAAGGATAATTATCCCCTCTCGCCAGCCACCGGGGTCTTTGATTATTTGGTCATCGCGGGTGTAGATGTGCGAAGTTATGGCAATTGCTTTGTTTTGGAAGGATGCAGGGATTTGCCAGTTGAGAGTAAATGGCGCTGATACTTTTTCCCCAATCACCTGCCACTGGCCATCGGCATAAGTTTTGGCCCAAAACTGGACCTTGACTACATTTTCCTGATCGTCGACTGAGAGGCTGATCGGCAAAGTTGAATCTCTGATAATATCACCCGCTTGTGGTGTAGTAATTGTGCCGCCTTCACTGAATTCTTGCTGATTTTGTTGAAGAATTGTCGTTTGCTTTTGAGTCAGAGGTTTCGCAATTAAGAAAATAATAACGAGGCCAAAAATTACCAGAGCAACTACACCGATTGGGTTTATAGGCCAACCTTTTTCTGTCTTTTCTATGGGGCCGCGTTTTTCTTTTACTTCTGCCATCTCTGGCAAATTATACCAAATCGACCCCCTGTCAAATTGATGAGATTTAGGTTAAAATAGGCACACTTTCTCTTCGATTTATGGCTATTTTAAAATTATTTGGGCAGATTACGACAAAAATTATTGGATTCTTAATTGGATTTTTGACCTGGTTCATTCGCTTGGTAACTTTTTTTGGTGATGTCACAATTTGGACTTTAAAGCAGTTTTCAAAAGCAATTGTCGCAGTTTTCAAAAAAGCCAGGTTTGATCTTCTTAAATTAAAACCTGTTAAAGCAACAAGAAAAACACTTAAACACCCGCTTATTCATCAGGACAGAAGCTTTAAGGTAGGACTAGCCACGATTTTTATTTTAATAACAGTGAGCTGGTTTATAACTCGCGATTTACCAAGTCCTAAGCAGCTCGAAAATCGAGAGATCCCGCAAACTACAAAAATTTATGACAGAAATGGCGAGCTTTTATTTAATGTTTATACAGATGAAAACAGGACTCTTGTTCCTTTGAGTGAAGTTCCCCAACATATGATTCGGGCGACACTGGCAATTGAGGATAAAGATTTTTATAAGCACAAAGGCTTTGATATTTACGGAATAGTTAGAGCATTTAATAAAACAGTGTTTCAGGGTACTTTGCAAGGTGGCTCGACAATTACCCAACAGCTCGTTAAAAGTGTTTTTTTGACGCCAGAGCGAACAATCGATCGAAAGCTAAAAGAGCTATATTTAGCATTTCGAGTCGAAATGGCCTTCCCAAAAGACAGAATTTTGGAAATGTATTTGAACCAAGTTCCTTTTGGCGGAACTGCTTGGGGGGTTGCAGCTGCCGCTGAACAATATTTTGGCAAAGAAGTTAAAGATTTAACTCTTGCAGAGAGTGCAATGCTTGCTGGTTTGCCGGCCGCACCGAGTTATTATTCACCTTTTGGGCAAGATCCAACGCGAGCCAAAACTCGTCAGATTTTGGTTTTGAATCGAATGATCGAAGAAGGTTATATAACTCGCGATGAAGCAGAAATCGTTTCAAAAGAAGAACTCAAATTTCAAGAGGCAAGAATAGATATAAAAGCACCACACTTTGTAATGTTTGTAAGGGAATTTCTAGCAGAAAAATACGGTGAGACTGTTGCAGCACATGGCGGATTGAAAGTAACTACTTCGCTTGATCTAGGAATTCAGGAAGAAGCACAAAAAATTGTGGCCGACAATGTAAATGGACTTTCCAGCTTCAACGTTGGGAACGGTGCGGCTCTTGTGACAAAACCAAAAAGTGGAGAAATTTTAGCAATGGTCGGTAGTAAGGATTTCTTTGATGTTGAGAATGACGGCAATGTAAATGTAACCGTTGCGCTGCGGCAGCCTGGATCTTCTATTAAGCCGGTAAATTATGCAACTGCCCTGGAGCGAAAATTAATCACCCCAGCAACAATTATTATCGATTCACCGACAACTTTTTCCGGTGGACCAAAACCATATAGACCAGTTAATTACGATGGTAAGTATCATGGGGCTGTTTCTGCGCGAGAAGCCCTCGCGAACTCATACAATATTCCGGCAGTAAAAGTTCTGG
>MFBV01000045.1:0-11252 GCA_001776505.1 Candidatus Curtissbacteria bacterium RIFCSPLOWO2_02_FULL_40_11
AATGGAAGCCCGAAAGCGCTATAAAATTGCAACTCTTGGGTCGCATACCGCGCTCCAAATCCTAAAAGGCGCAAAAGACGAAGGCTTTAAAACAATCTGTATTGCAACTGGAGATAGGGTCTCACTCTATTCCAGGTTCAAATTTGTAGATAAAATTTACGAAATTCCCAAATTTTCCGACTTTCCAAAGATCGAATCAAAACTAATAAAAGACGGAGCAATTGTCATTCCTCATGGCTCATTTGTCGCCTATTTAGGTCTAAAAGAAAATAAGAACATGAAAGTTCTCTATTTTGGCAACAAAAACGTCCTTGATTGGGAAGCCGATAGGAAATTACAAAGGGTTTGGTTAAAAAAGTCAAAAATTCCTGTCCCAAAGAGATTTAAAAAGGGAGACAAAATAGACAGGCCTGTAATTGTTAAATCATTTGGCGCCGCTGGAGGCTACGGTTACTTTTTCGCCAAAAACCAAAAAGAATTTAACACACGTATTAAAAAATTCAAAGCTAAAAATTTTATTGTTCAAGAATATGTAATTGGAGTTCCTCTCTATATTCATTATTTTTATTCACCATTGACAAAAAAACTCGAGATACTTTCTATAGACAAGCGCTACGAATCAAACGTTGATTCATTAGGCCGTATCCCATCTCAAAATCAACAAGGTTTAGGAATCGAACCATCATTTGTGGTTGTCGGTAATTCACCACTAGCTCTGCGTGAATCTTTGCTTGTAGAAGCCTACGACATGGGTGAAAGAGTTGTTAAAACGGCAAAGGAATTAATAGAAGGTGGATTTTGGGGACCATTTTGTTTGGAAACAATTATTACCCCCGAGCAAAAATTTTCAATAATGGAAATTTCTTGCAGAATAGTTGCTGGTACTAATCTTTTTGTTACCGGTTCTAGCTACAGTGCATTTTATTATGACAAACAAGTTTCCACCGGAAGGAGAATTGCTATGGAGATAAAAAGCGCAATAAAAGCTAAAAAACTCAAAATGATTTTAAATTAAATGAGCAAAGCAAGTCTTATAGAGTGGCGGGGAATTGCAGCTGTTATTGGTGTAGATTGGGGAGACAGCGGTAAAGGCAGACTTATAGATGATCTGGCAAAAAGAGCCCATATAGTGGCAAGATTTTCCGGTGGTTCAAACACTGGGCACACTGTTGAAAATAAACACGGAAAATTTGCTCTTCATATTATGCCCTCCGGAATTTTCCACAAAAATACCCACTGTCTGATTGGAAGAAATGTAGCACTAGACCTTGAATCATTATCAGAAGAGATGGACGCACTAGATAAGGCAAAAGTTTCCTATGATAACTTAACAATAGACGAACAGGCAACACTTACCATGCCTTGGCACAAAGTGCGTGATGGTATTCGCGAAAAATTAAGAAGCGGTAACAAAAAAATTGGTACAACCGGTAAAGGTGTCGGCCCAACATATGCAGATAGGACCGAAAGAGTTGGTTTATTAGTCAAAGATTTATTCTCAAAAGATTTCAGAAAAAAATTAACCGAAGAAATTAAGATTCAAAATAAGTTTTTTGGTCTTAAGCTTAATGACGAAAAAATCTACCGTCAGTACCTTAAGATATCAAAGCGCATAAAATCATTTGTAGGAAGTACTTTAGAAATATTAAGAGAAGCTCAAAAATCAGGCAAAAATATTTTATTCGAAGGGGCTCAGGGATACTTTTTGGATATTGATGCCGGGACATATCCATTTGTTACCTCTTCAAATCCAGGAATAGTTGGCATAATGAGAAGTTTTGATCTGCACCCATCTGTATTAAACGAAGTGATTGGTATTACTAAATCCTATACAACAAGAGTCGGGGCCGGCCCAATGCCCACAAAAATAGATGCAGAAATAAGGGAGTTCTTGATCATACGCGGAAAAGAAAAAGGTACAACAACTAATAGATTACGTGATCCGGGATGGTTAGATTTAGTTTTAATTAAAGCGGCTGCAGAAGCTAATAGATTAACTGCTTTGGCAGTTACTAAACTCGACGTACTTTCTGGACTCGTGTCCATCAAAATCTGCGTCGGATATAAGCTTGATGGTAAAAAAGTCGACTATTTACCGCACGATGCAGAATTTTTAACTCAAGTAGAACCAGTTTATGAAGAAATGTCTGGATGGGAAGAAGATATTTCAGCTATTCGAAATTTCAAAGACCTTCCTACTAGTGCCAAGAAATATATCAAGCGAATCGAAAAGATTACCAATATCCCTGTTAAATTTATTTCCGTCGGTCCAGAAAGAGGACAAGTGATTTATGTCTAAGCACACAATCGCAGTCATTGGTTCGCATTCCGCTCTTGATGTCTGCCGCGGGGCTAAAGACGAAGGATTTAAGACATTGGTAATAGTAGAAAAAGGGCGAGATAAAACATATGCGAAATATTTTAAATCGCAAGGTCCTTCGACTCGCTCCGCTCGCTCAGGACCTACGGGCTGCGTTGATGAAGTTTTATATGTTGATAAATTCAAAGACATTTTAAAGCCTCAAATTCAAAAAAAATTAAAAGCAAAAAACTGTATCTTTATTCCGCACAGATCATTCGAAGTATATGTAAATGACTACGATGCAATCGAAAATAGTTTTCAAGTTCCAATTTTTGGCAACAAATATTTATTAAAGGCTGAAGAGCGAACTGAAAAAATAAATCAGTACGATATTTTAAAAAAGGCTGGCGTTAAATTCCCAAAAATATTTACTAGTTCCAAAGATATCGACAGGCTAGTGATTGTCAAAGTTTCCGAAAAACAAAGAGGTTTCGAGCGAGCCTTCTTTTTAGCAGATTCACCTCAATCTTTTGCATCGATATCAGATATATTAATTAAACAAAGAAAAATTACTAAAGCTGCACTCAAAGCTGCAACCATTGAAGAATTTATTTTAGGGGTTCAGGTTAATTTTAATTTCTTTTATTCAAGCTTAAATAAAAGGCTGGAATTAATAGGAACCGATACAAGGCGCCAGACAAATTTGGAAGGTTTTCTCAAACTTCCTGCAGAAAATCAAAAACAAATAAAAGATTTGAATCTTAAATTCGAAGAGGCAGGTCACGTTGCCGTAACCGTTCTTGAGTCGATGCTGGAAGGTTTGTTTGAAATCGGCGAAAAATTTGTAAAGGCGGCAGGTAAAATGTTTCCGCCGGGTGTTATCGGACCGTTTAGTTTGCAATCTGCAATTACTCCTGGTCCGCCCAAAAAAGAAATTGTTGTTTTTGATGTTTCACCAAGAATGCCCGGGAGCCCGGGAATTTCGGCTACTCCATATTCAAACTACCTTTATGGAAAATCATTAAGTATGGGAAGACGGGTGGCTATGGAAATAAAAGAAGCAATAAAAAAAGATAAATTCAAAGAAATTACGACCTAACTCTTGATTAGAATAAATAAAGAACCTATAATATGCAAACAAAAATGTCGACAAGACCTAATTTACCTTTAACAGAACTAACAGCTATTTCTATTCTTGACGGAAGAAACAGAGCAGACATTCAAGAGCTTGCACCTTATGTTTCGGAGTTAAATTTGATAAGGGCGAGATTTTCAATTGAGGCAAGATATCTTATAGCGCTGTCAAGTACTGGTGTGCTTAGGTCTCTAACTACTGAGGAAAAACGATTGTTGAATAACTTAGGCGAAAATTTAACTCTTAAAAATGCTCAGCAAGTCAAAAAAATTGAAGAAGATATCCAGCACGATGTAAAGGCAACTGAGCGATCATTCCGCTCCATGCTTCATGGAGGATCATTAAAGGATGCAACCGAATTAGTGCATCTCGGTCTTACTTCAGAGGACATAAATAACATAGCTTACAGATTGATCTTAAAGGGAACAACTAATGAAGTCTTGATTCCAGCCCTTGATGACTTAATCGATAATTTGCTTGATAAAGCGGATAAATATAAGGGTAATGCCATGCTTGCAAGAACTCATGGGCAAGCCGCGGTACCCACAACACTTGGCAAAGAGTTCGCTGTTTTTGCAACTAGGTTAAATAAAGAAGTTCGAGCTCTTTCAGCAAGAGAACTAGCAGGTAAATTAACTGGTGCAGTCGGAAACTTAAATGCACTAGAAACTGCATATCCTGAAATTGACTGGTTGAATTTTTCTGAAAAATTCATAAACTCATTCGGTTTTGATGCAAATCTGGTTACAACCCAAATAAATCCCTATGAAGACATGATTGCTTACTTCCAGGTTTATCAAAGAATTAACAATATACTTACCGATTTGGTTCAGGATATGTGGCGCTACATAAGTGATGGCTGGCTTGTTCAAAAAGCCAAACAAGGTGAAGTGGGATCCTCTACAATGCCGCAAAAAGTAAATCCGATTAGATTTGAAAACAGTGAAGGTAATCTCGGTAAAGCCAACGCCCTTTTTGGATTTTTTGTGGAAAAACTTGGTAGGTCTAGACTTCAAAGAGATCTTTCCGATAGCACCGTCATTCGAGACATGGGGGTGCCACTTGGATATTCATTATTATCATATAAGAATACCTTAAAAGGTCTTTCGAGAATTAAGCCTGATTTAGATAAAATTTCCGCAGATTTAAATAGCGATTGGGCTATACTTTCAGAAGCCGCCCAAACATTGATGAGAAAATTGAGAGTAGATGATCCATATTCTATTATGGCTACACTCACACAAGGCCGCCATATTGGGGAAACAGAATGGAAAGAAATAGTCGCAGGGCTCCCAATTCCTGAAAAGGAGAGAAAAAAATTAGAGGAGTTGACACCAGAATTATATGTCGGTTATGCCCAGTCAATAACGAATTCTGCAATAAGACAGATTAAAGCGTCAAGAAAAAAATGAAAAAACCATTAGTTAGCATAGTAATGGGTTCAGATTCTGATTTAAAAATAATGTCCGAGGCAGCTCATATACTTGAAGATTTGGGAATTGAAAATGAAGTTCAGGTAGTTTCGGCTCATCGTACGCCAAAGGAAACTACTGATCTTGCAGTAAATGCGAAAAAGAGAGGAATAAAAGTAATTATTGCCGGTGCAGGTGGCGCAGCAGCTCTTCCCGGAGTACTTGCCGCCTATACTACTTTGCCTGTAATTGGCGTTCCTATTAAGTCTAAATCAATGGAAGGTCTGGATTCTCTTCTTTCCATCGCTCAAATGCCGCCCGGGGTGCCTGTTGCCACAGTTGGCGTAGACGGTGCTAAAAATGCAGGACTCTTGGCAGGAAAAATAATTGGCTTGTCGGATAGCAGTGTTGCTAAAAAGATCGAAAACTTTAAAAAAGAACAGAAGCAAGGAGTTCTTAAAAAAAACAATAAACTGCAAATAATTGGCTGGAAAAAGTATCTAACAGAAAATTAAATGATTACGGGAAAAATAATCAAAAAAAATATTCCGACTGCTGTCAAAACCGTAAAAGTAAAAGGTCTTGGTAAACGTGAAAGCGGCAAAGTTCGGGATTGGTACACTAAAGACAGTTTTAGAATTTTAATTGCCACAGATAGAGTATCTGCTTTTGACAAAGTTGTGGGATTGATTCCATTTAGAGGGGTTGTTTTAAACAAGCTTTCCGAATTTTGGTTTGAAAACACTCGAGATATTGTTCCCAACCATATGATCGGAGTTGTTGATCCGAATGTGGTTCTGGTTTCCGAAGCAAAAGCTCTACCGATAGAAATTGTTGTTCGGGGTTATATTACAGGAGCCACCAGCACATCGCTCTGGACAATGTACGAAAAAGGAAACCGCAAAATTTACGGCATAAAATTCCCTGATGGTCTTAAAAAGCATCAAAAACTCAAAAAACCGGTTATTACTCCGACAACACGAGAAACCGGGCCGGGTGGTCACGACGAGCCAATTACAAAAGCTGAAATTTTAAAACAAAAATTAGTTTCTCCCAAAATTTACAACCAAATAGAAAAAGTCGCACTGGCACTTTTTGACAGAGGCACGAAAGTCGCAGCAAAAGCCGGATTAATTTTGGCAGATACGAAATACGAATTCGGGATAGATAAAAAAGGCAAGCTAATATTAATTGATGAAATTCATACGCCAGACAGCAGCCGCTTTTGGATAAAAGAAACATACGGCAAGAATTGGAAAAAAGGAAAAGGGCCGGAAAATTTTGACAAAGAATTCATGAGACTTTGGTTTATTGAACAAGGTTATTCCGGCCGCGGGAAAATTCCAAAAATGCCGGATGATTTAATTATCAAAATTTCCCAACGGTATATGGATGTTTACGAAAAAATAACTGGCGAAAAATTTGAAATTGACACATCCAAACCTCAGCTTGAAAGAATTTTCGATAGTGTTTCAAAGCTTGTATAAGTAAAATGGTTGGTGTTGTTAATTTTGGAGGCCAATATGCTCATCTTATTGCAAGGCGTATTAGGGATTTAGGTGTAAAGAGTGAACTAATTCTTCCAAACATAAAAATATCAGAACTTAAAAAATTAAGTCCTGACGCATTAATATTCTCAGGCAGTCCATCATCAGCCTACGACAAAAATGCACCAAAAATCGATCCTAAAATTTATGATCTTAATTTACCAATATTGGGGATTTGTTACGGTCAGCAATTAATGGCTCTTCAATTAAAGGGAAAAGTCAGTTCATTTAAGGAAAAGCAATTCGGCAAAGAATATTTAAAAATTCAAAACTCGCCTCTTTTTTCAGGGCTTTCAGATAAAGAAACTGTTTGGTTTTCGCACGGGGATCAAGTTAAAAAATTACCAAATAACTTCGATGTAATCGGTTCAACTAATAATGCAAAAATTGCTGCTATGCAAAACTTGAATAAGAGCTTTTTCGGTATTCAATTCCATCCTGAAGTTACGCATACACCAAAAGGCAATCAAATTCTCAAAAACTTCCTATTTAGAATTGCACGCTCAAAAAAAGATTGGGATCTAAAAAAAGAAAAACCGCAAATAATACAAAGTCTTAAGAATCAGATAAGAAAAGATAATGTCGTAATGGCAATCTCCGGGGGTGTAGATTCATTAGTTGCTGCAAGTCTCTTAAAAGCAGCAGTTGGTTCGAACCTTTACCTGGTTTTTATCGATACGGGTTTTTTAAGAAAATACGATATTGCGGATTTAGAAGAAGTTGTAAAAAAAGTTAAGTTCAAAAAGTTAAAAATTGTAAGAGCAGAAAATAGATTTTTGAAGGCACTTAAAGGTGTTAAAAATCCAGAAGAGAAAAGGCAAAAAATGGCTAATCTTTATTTTGAGATACTAGAGGAAGAATCTAAAAAAATAGGTAATGTTAAATTTTTAGGGCAGGGGACAATATATCCGGATCGAGTTGAGTCGGCCGCAACTAGCAAGCATGCAGACAAAATTAAAAGCCACCACAATGTAACATTGCCGCATGGTTTAAAACTTAAAATTATCGAGCCTCTGGCCGATTTTTATAAAGATGAAGTTAGAAAATTGGGTAAAATTTTAAAAATTCCTCAAAATTTTTTGAATCGTCACCCATTTCCAGGCCCCGGCCTAGCCATAAGAATTTTAGGAGAAGTAACTTCCGAGCGGCTTACTACAATAAAGGAAGCCGACGAAATTTTTATCTCCGAATTAAAATCTGCAGGTATTTATAATAAGGTAGGACAAGCACTGGTAGCGCTTTTGCCCGTGAAATCAGTTGGAGTAATGGGGGATTCACGCACTTACTCATACATTATTGCACTTCGAAGCATAGATACCGAAGATTTTATGACAGCAGATTGGTCCAAAATCCCAAGCGAAGTTTTAGAAAAGGTGTCATCTAGAATCGTCAACGAAGTTCGTGGCGTCAATCGCGTTGTTTATGACATTACTCAAAAACCGCCGGCAACAATCGAGTATGAATGAACTTGACAAAAGACCTATAGCTTAGGTATAATCCGCTTTTAATATGGCAGAAAGAGCACTAACTTTACCAAGTCCGGAACAATTGGTAATTGATCAAACACAGGTTTTAGAAAGCTTCTTTGGACATGAAGCTTTGCCTAAACCACCTGAATCGCTTCTGGAATTTATTGAGAGAACCAAAGAGCTAGGTTTTAGTTTTGAGCTGTATTTTGAGCCAAAAGTTACTTTTACCGATGATTCCAACTACCCAGGCCTCGTAGTTAAACCACATCCCTGGTTATTTGAGCAGATCGGAAAAGGCAACGTTGAACCAGATTCCGCTAGTCTTTCAGGCCAATGGGCTGCAATGGAAGGTTTGCAAAAGCCCGAATATGATGACGGCAAACAGCTTTACGAAAACGATCCTTTGGCGCCAGTGCTTGAGCAACTTCGAATTGATGGCAAAATTACCGTTCCCGATTGGTGTCGTCACATTCCCACTATCTCCAGATTCGGTATTTCTCCCGAAGAAATTGATAAATACGTTGTGCCGGCGTTTTCTGAACTTAGTGGAGCTGATAAGCAGATTACAGCTGGCGAGCTGGTAGCAGGTTTGTCTCCTTGGGCAGCTTGGTTCTACAGGGGGAATACCATCCATCCTGAATGGGGTCAGACAAATACTTGGGAATGGTTTGCTAACAACTTCGGTACCGCCCACCGCTTGATCGGTGGTCGCCGTGACGACGGTGGTTTGGCTGGTGTCCACTACCGTTGGCGCGACCGTCGCCGCGACGGCATCGGTTTCCGTTTTCGGGTAGCTTCCTCTTCATAACTCTTGCGAACTTGGAAAATTAGTTCTTGGATCAAGATTCTTGGATTCTGATATCTTGAAATCTTGGCCTACCTTCTTTTAAAATTTTTATGACCTGGGCTAATGAATCAAAGATTAAGGTTTTTGGTCGCCTAAGTTTTTTGCGGGATAAAGATTTCAGAGTCTTAAACTTTACGGAGTTAAAGAGCGCAAATCTCCCGCAAAATTGAAAGAAGAGAAACTACGTGCTTGGCTTCGGTTTCCTCCTTCACTTAAAGTTTCGGAGGACGGATAAAATACAGTGGTGACACTGAGTTTATCGAAGTGGAACCACAGTGAGTTCTAAAGGAGACTAAGCATAGAATTCGGTACCGACAACCGCTTGATCGGTGGTAACCGTGACAACGGTGGTTTGGCTGATGTCAACTACAATTGGCGCGACAATCACAACGACAACATCGGTTTCCGTTTTCGGTAGTTTCTCTTTTGTTATCTAACTGTTTTTATCCAACCGCCAAGCATTTTGCCGATTTCAATAGTTTGTGAAACTAGTTGTTGATATTTGTTGTTATCCATGCATTTTGTTTCGAAGGAAAGACGCAGCAGAATCTTTAAAAGATCAAGCTTATTGCTAATTTTTTTAAGAAGTGGAAGCTTTTGGCCGCGGGGAAGATAACTGGCAGTGATTGTTAACTCAATTATCTCAAGAGTTTTCTCATCTAATTTCTGACCAAGAGTATATCTTCTGGATTTTGGAAATGATAATAATATTCGACTCAGATTCTTGTAAAAATCGTAAAGTTTGCCAAAAATCGGTATATCAAGCGTAAATTGGTCGGGGGGGGGGCATGCTTTTAAGTTAAAAATGAAAAGTCACTTTTCGCCAGAAAACTCACTAAAAGTTAGCAACTATTCTCAGTTAATCTCAATTGAAAGCATTTTTCAAGCATGGGAAGAGTTTAAAAAAGGAAAAAGGAATAAAAAAGACGTCCAGCTTTTTGAAAGACATTTGGAAGATAATATATTTGATTTGTACTTTGCGCTAACGAGTAAAAACTACAAACACGGAGGGTATTTCGAATTTTATGTAAATGATCCTAAAAGGAGGCACATCCATAAAGCAAAAGTCAGCGACAGGATTGTGCACCACCTACTTTATAAGTATCTTTACGAGATTTTCGATAAAAAGTTTATTTATGATTCCTATTCTTGCCGCAAGGGTAAAGGTACACATAAAGCTGTTAAGAGATTAGAAAAACTCACCAAGATTGTTAGTCTTAATTACACAAGAGAATGCTGGGCGCTAAAATTGGATGTTAAGAAGTTTTTCGACTCGATTGATCACAACCTTCTAAAAGACTTAGTTCACAAAAACATAAAAGATAAAAATATCAATCAGCTTATAGACGAGGTCATCGACAGTTTTCATTCTGAAGTTGGGGAGGGTAAAGGTATTCCGCTTGGCAACGTAAGTAGTCAAATCTTTGCCAATATCTACTTAAATGAGCTTGACCAGTTTCTTAAACACGATCTCAAGATCAGATACTGCCTTCGCTATGCCGATGACTTCATTATTCTTGACAACAGCAAAGTTAAATTACTTCATTATATTAATATAATGAAGTCGTTCTTAGACGAAAGTTTAAAACTGGAACTTCACCCCAAAAAAGTGATTTATAGAAAACTTTCGTGGGGAATCGACTTTTGCGGCTATATTGTCCTGCCTCACTACATGTTGCCCAGAACTAAAACAAAAAGGCGAATCGTCAAAAAAGTTACAAATGAGACAATATCAACACAAGCCCTTGATTCATACGTAGGTTATTTATCTCATGCCAAAAGTTATAAAATACAGCAGGTGCTTAAAAATATCTATTTCTTAAATAATGAAAATTTCTGATATAACCGTTGTCACGACAAGCAAGGATAAAATTGCGGAAATAAATAAAATTTTAGGAACCAACCACAAAGTTTCCAAATTAGAAATTCCCGAAATCCAATCACTAGATCTTGACGAAGTAATTACCCAAAAAGCCAAAGAAGCTTACAAAAAAATTAAAAGACCGGTTTTAGTTGAAGATGTAAGTCTTGAGATTAAAGCCTTAAAAGGTCTGCCCGGAACTTTTGTCAAATTTTTTCTTAGCACTTTGGGAACAGAAGGCACTGTAGCGCTTGTTAAAAACAAAAAGACTGATACCAAAGTTACCGACGCAATAGCAATTTACGATGGTAAAAATCTTCAAGTCTTCAAAGGAGGGGTTTACGGAACTTTGTCACCGGAAAATAAAGGACAATACGGATTTGGTTTCGATAAAGTTTTTATTCCGAAAGGTTATACCAAAACTTATGCTCAAATGCCAGATAAGTTAAAAAACCAGATTTCCCACAGGGCGCTGGCCCTTAAAAAAGTTAAAAAATATCTGGATTAATTTCCTTAAATAAGCTTTAGCCCGCATTTCTGACCTTATCGAAGAACAAGGACCACAAAGTTTATCGTCGAAAAACGACCAGCTTTAGGCCCGCAGCGAAGTGAGGACCGCAAGTTAGTTACCTTATAACTATCTTTTAAATACAACTAACTTATACCCTGTGAAATTCCA
>MFBV01000045.1:11334-20252 GCA_001776505.1 Candidatus Curtissbacteria bacterium RIFCSPLOWO2_02_FULL_40_11
ACAAAAAAATTGCCCTGTTTAGCGTTTTCAAAAACCCATTTTCTGTTCCATATATAGCTGTTTAATATAGCTAATGTAAAAGATGGAATATTAATTATCCCTATTCCGGCACCAGCTGTAAAACCGGTAATTAAAATTAGTAAATTTAAAATTCCAAAATCAATCGCAGTATTTAAAACACCCACAAGCGCAAACTTAGCAACCTGCCACAAAAGAGCAAGCTTTTTGGATAGCTGCTTTATAACAAACATCCCAATTAGAGCTAAAGCAGGTAAACCAATAAATAGAACTGCATAAGAATTGGGGATAGCGTCAAACTTTTTTGTATTAATGAGAGTAGGTATTAAAAAGGCCCCAATTAGAATCGAAGCAGTTAAAGTAAGAGCTAAGTCACGGATAGACATCTCATTCCATTGTAGTTTTCACGCTCAGCATTTGACAAGTAAGCATTATCAAATTTAGACCCCGAGGCTTGGCCTTACAGTGTAAATAGTAAATACTATATAAAAGGATTTGAGTGAAAACTCTAATTATTTTTTAATTCTTTAAGAATTGTTTCTAGTTTAGCCGAAGCTACGCAAACGTATTGGTCAGAGCCACCATAATATATATATAAATCTTCATTCTTCAATACTGCGCCACACGCAAACACTGTGCCTGGTCTTAAACCTTCATGTTCATAGTTTTCAATTGGTTCCAAAACAGGATATGTTAATCTTTTTAAAACTTTAGAAGGATCATTGCCATCCAGAAGCGCTGCACCTAATCTGTATCTACCGTCGTATTTAGAAAGACCATGATAAATTAATAACCAACCGGCGTTAATTCTAATAGGTGCAGGCCCGATACCGATTTTTTCACTATCCCAACTTTCTTCATTAGGTTCAAACACAATTTCTCCCTGCAGCCAATTTTCGTCTTTAAATTCAAGACTACTTTTATAGTCTATCCAAATAGAATTTTTAAGTCTGTGCAAGAAAACATATTTGCCTTTAACTTTTTCCGACAACATGCATGCATTTTTATCATTTACACCAGGGGGCGAAATTAATATCGGTGAACTCCAATTCCAACTATTTTTTATAAAATCATCAACAAGAATATTTGTGAAAGCTACTCTGGTTGGGTTGATACCGTCATAAGCCGTATAACACATATAAATTTTATTGCCTAGCTTAGTAAGTCTTGCATCTTCACAACCGGAAAAACTATCCTCATAAATTTTTTGCTCAAATTTTTCGCGAGGGATGTAAATTGGCTCAGAAGATCTATGGTCAATATGCACACCGTCAGAAGAAACTGCGTAACCAACAACCGAGGTATTATCATTTCCTTGTGCTCTATATAAAATGTGGAATTTTCCATCTTCATAAATGACTGTTGGGTTTAGAGTGTAACGTGATTCCCAATTGTGTTCGGGTATTGGAGAAATTATTGGATTGTCACTATATTTTTTGAAAATAGCAATTGATTTAATAGTAGCGGGTCCAATTATTTCCAAATGTCTCAATGTTTTTAATAGCTCTTCTAAATTACATGTTGCCAAGCAGCAATAATTGTCGGCAGCGCCGTAATAAACTCCCAGTTCATCATTTTTAATAATTGCCCCGGATGGGAAAACCACATCCGGAATCAAACCCTTTGTTTCATAATCTGTTTCTGGCACCAAGAGATAAGAACTGGACCTACCGATTAACTTTAAAGGATTATTATCCTCTAGAAGTGCAGCTTCGAGTGAAAAAATCTTGTCGCTCGTAAAATAATCTTTAATATAACTAAAGATAATGAGCCATCCGTCAGCAGTCTTAATTGGGGGTGCACCAAGTTCGACATGATCTTCTAAATTTCTCAGCGACGGCAAAATATTATCGTCTAAGCTTCGCTGCCACTTTTCCCAATAATTTTTATCCCAGAGTTGTTCTAACTTATCAAAATAAGCAATCGCCATTTTTGCCGGTGGGTTATCAGTGTCCACTGTCAAAATTGCGGCATATTTACCATTAATTTTTTCGCCAAACAAGGCCATTGCCTTTGCATTAAATGGAGTAACCAAGTGTCTCTCTTCGATTTTTTGAAAATCGGAGGTTATTGCTACTGCGACTTTGATAGAATCAGGATTTGGAGGGAAGCTTGAAATAGCCGTATAAAAAATAAAAAATTTGTTACCAATTTTTGTAACTCTTGGGTCTTCACATCCAAACTTTTCCCATTCTTCTTCAGGTTTTAATATTTGTCGGCGTGAAGAAAAATGAACACCATCCAAACTTTTTGCGTAGCCAATTGTCGACATATCGACTATCTTATTATCGACCTGAACATTTTGCTCTAAAGCCCGATAGAATAAGTGAATACTACCGTTGTCTTCGATAGGGCAGCCGTTAAAAACTGCATCCTTTTCCCATTTATTTTTAGATGGAGCCAGAATCGGATTTGCAATAAACCTTTTAAGTTTAACCATCGACTAATTAATTTTAGAAATTGGATTTAAATAGACAGGATGGTTAAGCTTGATATCATTTACAAATTGATCAAAATTTGCTGTTGCCCCACAAACATAAGAATCTGAAGCACCGTAATAAACTATTAATTTCTTGCCAATTACTACGGCGCCACAAGGGTAGGCAACACCAGCCTTAAAACCATCATTTTCATACCACTGATCTGGTTCCAAAATCGGCGCATGAGTTCTATACAAAATATTTGTTGGATCTTTCAAATCAAGAAGCATTGCACCGATTTTGTATCTTTCCGGATCTTGATTGCCAACAGCTTGGTAAATCATTAGCCAGCCTTCAGGGGTTTTAATCGGTGGGGGACCAACCCCGATTTTTCTACTATCCCATTTGTCGTGCAGAGGCTCAATTTTATGTTCGCCTTTTAAGAAAGTCTTTCCATCAAAAGCCAAAGAATCAACAAAGTCTATAAGTATATTTGGATAGACACGGTGAAATATCACATATTTCCCATTTATCTTTTCTGGCAATATACAGGCGTTCTTATTTACTTCGTTTGGTTTGGAAATCAAGACTGGTTTTTCCCAAGCCCAATCTTTATTGTGGAAGCTAACCTCATCGATTGAAGTCAATGCCACTCGAGGGGTATTCCATCCGTTGTAGGCAACATATGTCATATACAATTTGTCATCAATTTTAGTTATTCGTGGGTCTTCAATGCCTCCATAGCCACCACCACCAGACATAAATGGAGAATAACGCGATTTTGGTCTATACGGACCACTGAGTTCAAAAGATTCTCGAGGCGTATATATAGGTTCCGGGTGTCGCACGTCAAAATGAATACCGTTCGAACTCGAGGCATATCCAAGTACCGAAACATCGTCTTCACCAATTGCTCGATAGATGATATGAACTCTATTTTTTTCATGGATAGCTGCAGGGTTAAATGTAGCTTTTGATTCCCAGAAATTGTTGACAATTGGGGCAAGTAGTGGATTCTTTTTCAGTTTATTAATAATTACATAGGGAACATTTTGTTTTATTTTTGTAACAGTATCGACAAATGGGTGTGTGATAACAAACAATCCTTTGCCGAAAATCTTCCAGTAAGAAAGCAGTTTATTTTCAAGCTTGACTACTCCCACTGGGATAATCTTATGATTTGCCCACTGTGGAGGAGTTTCCCAAATAGGCTCATCAAATTTTTCTAAAACATGTTCAGGGTTTCTGATATCAACAAGTATTGCTCTCAAAACATAATGGCTATATTTGTTAGCGCCTCTGTTTTCCCAGTAAAATACTAAAATTCCTTGATGGGTTAGGCTTACATTTGCGACTATAAGGCTTGATTTACCAAAAAAATCTTTAGGTTCACTATGAAGCTTATTGTTTACTATTTCCCAGTCAGTAAGATTCTTTGAATAGGCGAGCCTTAAATAGTCTCCCCCGTAAAAAAGCACATAATTATTCTGAATTTTAAAATTAGGAACAATACTACCTGCTTCGGTGATATGGTCAATTGCATTAATATGCTCGAATACTTTTTTATCAGTGCTAACTGAACTAAACAGATTTTTACTATTTCCAGTTTTTTGCAGGTAGCAAGCTACATATTTATCTTCCCAAACACTAACCCGTATATTATCTATTTCTTGCTCTTTTAATATTTTATTTTTGAATTTAATTTGCTCATCACCGGTTTTAAATGTAAGACCATCAGCAGAGGACTCAATTTCAAACTGCGTATTTTTACCTAATGTTTTTAGAATTAAGTCGATTTTTCCATTAGCTTCAAAGACACCTACAGGTGCCTTATTATGACTACCCTTTTGATGGTAGTTAGCCATGTTTTTGTCCTTATTTTCCCAATCTCGAAGCAAGCACATCTCAGCTATTACTCACACGGCCTGGACAGCTTTAATTAGTAGTTATTGGAAGCGGTTTATTTGCAGGCCGAATCCTTACTAATTCAATTATAAATACAAATGAGGCATCTTGGCTAGGATATAATATATATGATAATTAATAAGGAGGTATAAGGAGGTGATGTAAATGGACGAAATAATTAAAAAAGAGGGAGTTAAGCACTATGTTTGCGATGGAAACTGTAAGGGCGTATCTCTTGATCAAGATGCTACCTGCAACACAGTTGACTGCCCAAAACACGGTCTACCTCTGCAAGTATGTACCTGTCCAGATCAAAAACACGAAGAAGTATTAAATAAAGACCAAAAGCCTCTATAAATAACTGCAGGCCTTGATTTTTACCAGAAATATATTAAACTTCCCCTATGCTTGCCAAAGTTGCTTCTGCTGCTGTTGTCGGTTTGGATGCTATCCCGATCACCGTAGAGATTGACATTGCATCGCAAGGATTACCTAGCCTAACGATTGTAGGTTTACCTGATAAAGCTGTTGAAGAATCAAGAGAAAGAGTTAGAAGTGCTCTTCGAAATTCAGGTGCAGACTTACCTCCGCGAAGAATTACAGTCAATCTTGCCCCTGCCGATCTTCCCAAAGAGGGGCCTGCTTATGATTTACCGATCGCTCTGGGCATCCTCTTTGCCTCCGAGCAGCTTAGACTTCAAGATATTTCAGATTCAATTTTCTTAGGAGAACTTTCACTTGATGGGTCCTTAAGGAGGATTTGGGGAGTATTGCCCTGCGCAATCATGGCTCGCGATAAAAAATTTAAAAATATTTTTGTGCCAACGGATAATTTGGATGAAGCCAGAATTATCAACAAAATAAAAGTTTATCCTGTTAAGAACTTGCGTCAGCTATTTGATCATTTCGCACTTGCAGATAAAAAGATTTCGCCGGCCAGAAGTAAAAAACAGCAATTTAAAAATATAGAAGATGAAGACTTTGATTTTGCTAATATCCGTGGTCAAGAAAATGCAAAACGGGCACTCGAGATAGCGGCAGCAGGCGCCCACAATATTCTAATGAAAGGTCCGCCGGGCGCGGGTAAGACTTTGATGGCTAGAAGTCTAGCCACGATCTTACCTAAGTTAAGTTTTGAAGAAAGTTTAGAAGTTACCAAAATCTATTCAGTATCTAATCTTTTGAATCCTCAAACTCCGATTATCAGCCACCGCCCTGTCCGCAGCCCTCACCATACAACCAGCCATATTGGTTTAATTGGTGGTGGTAATATTCCTCGTCCTGGAGAAATTTCCTTAGCGCACAGAGGTGTATTGTTTCTGGATGAATTCCCTGAATTTCCAAGGCACGTTTTAGAAGCACTTCGCCAACCGATGGAGGATGGCGATATCACCATTTCCCGAGCAGCCGGTTCGGTTAAATATCCGTCTCGTTTTACATTAATTGCAGCTGCTAATCCTTGCCCGTGCGGTTTTTTTGGCGACGAAACTAGAAATTGCACCTGCAATCCAGGTTCGATCACTCGTTACCAAAAAAGACTTTCGGGCCCAATTCTCGATAGGATCGACATTCATGTCAGTGTCCCTGCAATCCCGCCCGGCAAGTTAACGGGCAAGTACACATCAGAATCGTCGGCAATAATTCAGAGGCGAGTCCAAAAAGCCCGTGACATTCAGATCAAACGCTTCAAGGGTTTAAAGATTACCTCCAATGCGGAAATAAATAACAAGCAACTAAAGCAGTTTTGCAACTTAGATCAACAATCGATTTTGCTTCTCAAGCAGGCAATTTCAAAGCTCAATCTATCGGCCCGGGCATTCCACCGGGTCATTAAAATAGCCAGAACTATTGCAGATTTGGAGAATTCGGAGAAAATAAAATCTAACCACATTGCAGAATCATTACAGTACAGACCAGGTGATAGCTAATGATTCAAAATCCTGAGTTACATCGAAGGATAGCGGAAGCTTTACAATACAGACCTCAGGTTGAAAGTTAAAACATGGATTTGTTGACAAAGGTCGTACTATATGATATTCTCATATAGTTATGTGTCAAACATGTGGTTGCTCAGGTAGATTCAGAGTAAGAGGCGAATCTCCACCGGATAATTCTCAAGCGGGTATTCCCCGTCAAACACCGATTGAAAGGTTTATGGAGCCATGTATTCTTCTCCTGCTTTCAAAAGGTCCCTCCCACGGCTATGGATTATTGGACGATCTAGAAAAGCAATGCGGTGAGACGCCAGACGTGGGTAATCTCTACCGAACTTTGAGGAGAATGGAAAAAGATGGTTGGGTAAGTTCAAATTGGGGCACGGGAGAAAACGGTCCCAAAAAGAGAGTCTATGAACTGACCGATGACGGCAAAGAATTTCTTCATTCCTGGGCAGGCGGTCTTGAAAAAAATAAAGAATTGATTGATAGATTTTTGGAAGGTTTTAAAAAGCAATTCGGCAGAGAGGGTGATAAATAATGAGAGGACAAATGATGTTTCCTCACAGAGATCATTCTATGTGTGGATGTTTCTGCGAACATAGTGGAATGCGCGGCTTCATCACTAAGGAATCGCTCAGTGATTACATTCAAGAACTGAAGAAAGAAGCCCAAGCCGCGGAAGAAACACTAAGCGAATTGGGTAAATAACTTGTTGGAAACAAAAAGGGCGCCCTTTCACCTCCAGTTAAAATCTGGAAAACGATTAACACTATGGAGCAAACAGTAACAATTATCATTAACGAACTTCCTTATAAAAATGATAAGGCTTGGAATGCCTTAAGGCTTGCTGGAGCACTCTTGGATCAAAAAGTAAGTGTCAGCCTGTTCTTGTTAGAAGATGGTGTTGACGTTGGCAAAGAAAAGCAAAGCATTGGAAAAAAGAAGTACAATCTTGAAAAGATGATTACGAGTTTACTAAATCGAAATTTAGAAGTTAAAGCTTGTGAAAGTTGTCTTAAATCTTGTGGGGTAAGTAAGGAGAAACTTATCACTAGAGTAGAAATTTCCAGTATGAGCGCTTTGGCAACTTTGGTTAAAGAGAGCAATAAGGTCCTGATTTTTTAACTAATTATGATTAGACAAAAAACAATCATTATTACATTCTTGTTAAGTCTTAGTGTTATGCTCGGTTCGGCTTATCCTGTTTTTGCACAAGGAATGATGGGAAACAACATGATGAACAATGAAGATGCTACTGTAGGCAATACTGATGGTCATACAGCTCGTGAAGAAGCTGAAGGGAAAAAGATCTGGGAGAATCTACAAGCACAAGAGTTAAAATGTGAGGATTTATCAAACGATAATTTTGGAGCACTAGGCGAATACTTTATGGGGCTGATGGCAGGAGAGCAACATGAAGTGATGAATAATATGATGATTCAGATGATGGGTGAGGAAGGAGAGGAACAGATGCACATTGTAATGGGTAAACGATTGAGTGGGTGTGATACTTCTGCCGCACTGTCAACATCAGGCATGAGTTTTATGCCAATGATGCAGATGATGATTGGAGGTGGAAGTACTATGATGGGTTATGGCGGATGGAATAACCTGATGGGCGGCTGGGGTGTTTTTGGCATTTTATGGCTATTGACTTGGGTACTGATAATTATTGCCTTAGTTGCCCTTATTCGTTGGCTTTGGAAGAAAGGAGATAAGGTTAAATAGCCAGAACTATTGCAGATTTGGAGAATTCTGAAAAGATTAAGTCAAATCACATAGCCTAAGCACTTCAGTATCGACCATCGAGTCGAAAATTGATAATTGTGTAACCGTTACGCCGTTATTTACAAATGTTATACTTTGTAAAGAAAACTATTTAAGAAAAAATGAAGAAAAAACTAAAAACAGTACCAAATTTTAAATCAATTGAGGAAGAAGCCAATTTTTGGGATACCCATGATACAGAAGACTATCAGTGGGAATCTGCACCTGAAGTTAAATTTTCCAAAAATCTCAAATCTATTTATCAAAAGGTTGTCCCAATAAGGCTTGACGAGAGCACTAAAAAGGCAATTGAGAAGGTTGCTAAAGAAAAAGGAATCGGAATTTCTACAACAGCAAGGATGCTCATCCGCGAACGACTTCACGAGCTGAAAGTAATTTAAAAAAGTTTTAACCCTTCCAACATTAAAGAAGCCGTAAAGATCACTCCAAATTATTTAGCTGAATTACTTCAATATCGACCCACAATTGATTAAAGTGCCTCAAGACCATGAGTGAAACCGCGTCTTATTTGGTAAAATCGTTTCCACTTCAGAGGCGGACTAGCTCTTCGAGTCTGAGCGACGAGGCCGCCGGATCTCACACTTCGATTTCACTCAGTGTGATCCTGAGTTATATCGAAGGATCAGAGTCGGAGACTTGGCACATCGTAAATCGATTAAAGTGGATGCTGGTTCTTGACAAATCCTAAGGAATATGTAAGAATATCCTTATGCAAACTTATACACCGGCACAAATTTTAAGAAAAAGATTCATCGGTGCGGATGATTTGCGCAAGGGTTTAAGTGATATCATTGAAAAGTTCGCAGATGAAAAAAACGAGATCGTGATCACGCAACACGGCAAACCAAAA